>CALMVQ010000092.1:0-55405 GCA_937873135.1 uncultured Scytonema sp.
ACAATAGTTTCAGGCTATCTTGCCCCTGGTGACAGCTTCGCTAGATCCGCCCCAAGTCGTACTATAACCCCTCAACAAAAAAATCAAACAGATGATGCGCCATTTGTAATTTAGAACAAGGGGCAATTTCTACCTGACGACCTTGCTTATCTAAGAATATCGCTTTATTATTATCACTGCCAAAACCACTATCGGGTTCATCTATAGGATTAGCAACGATCGCATCCAAGTTCTTGCGATCTAATTTCTCTCTAGCTGGCGTCACAATATCTCCTGTTTGTGCGGCAAACCCGATCAACTTTTGATGAGGTTGTTTGCGACTTGCCAATTCCGCGATGATATCTGGTACGGGTTCTAGAGGTAAGGTTTCAGGAAGCGATCGCTTTGCCAACTTTTGTTGACTGTACTCTCGCGGCTTCACATCGGCGACTGCTGCGGACATGACGATCACCTCAGCATTCGGTAAATACTCTAACATATATGAGCGCATTTCCTCAGCACTCACAACCGGAATTGCTTGTACGCCCAAGGGTACATCCCAACTTGCCGGGGCATGTACCAATGTAACACTTGCTCCGCGATGGAGTGCCGCTAATGCTAAAGCCAACCCCATTTTCCCTGTAGAAGGATTGCCAATAAATCTAACTGGATCGAGATGTTCTCGCGTTCCTCCTGCACTAATTAAAACTCGCTTGCCTGCTAAATCTCTTTTACCTGAGGTGTGTAACAAAGATTGCACGTATGCCACAATCTCTGGAGGTTCTGCCATTCTCCCTGCACCGACGCGATCGCAAGCCAATAAACCTGATGCCGTTCCTATACCATAAAATCTACTATCTGTCAACAATTGTCGCCAATTTCTTTGCACCGCGACTTGTTCCCACATATCACTATTCATCGCAGGTGCTAACAATACGGGAATGTGAGAAGCTAACACAGTATTTGTCAACAAATTATCAGCCATTCCACAGGCTAACTTTGCTAATGTATTCGCGGTTAAAGGCGCAATTAAAAATACATCTGCCCATTCACCTAAATCAATATGCAAAGGACGTGAGTGAATTGGTTGCCAGAAACTTTCGTCTGTATAAGCCGGATGGCGAGACAGAGTGGCAAAAGTTAGAGGAGTGATAAATTCTTGTGCCGAATGGGTAAGAATAACTCTAACTTCCACTCCAGTTTTAAATAGTGTGGATACAACCTCACAAACTTTATAGGCGGCAATACCGCCGCCTATACCAACAAGAACCCTCTTCAAATTTGGAGCCATGGATTTTGGATTTTAGATTAGACATATAAAAAAATGTTAGTTGCTGGTCGTTATTTTTCAAAAGTACCACTAACAACTAATCACTAACGACTAATCTCTTCCCAATCCATTATCTTTACGCTTCATCATAGGGTTCCAAATCTAAAAGATGGATGTATGATTCGACTAATTCAGGACGCTGAAAAGCGATCGCACGAAGTAAATGCCAATCATTCAAACCTTCAAAAGCATTGCTGTAATTATCTTGCTCCAAACGTGTAGCTAAATTTTCCACATCTTGTGGAGTTATGGCAGCAATTTCTTTTCTGGAAATAGTTAGAGTTTTCATTCTGCTCGCCCCTCCGTTAAGCAACAGTCGCATTCAGCATGGATGAAGTTGCGTCTGCCGCAACCACCCAATATATATTACTCATTTAAAGGCGATAATTTCGTGAAAATAGTCATGATTTTCACCGAAATTTGTGAAACTTTCGTGATCAATACTAATTGATCGTATTCACCACAAAATTGCGTAGCAATTCTAGCATCTCCGGACTAATTTCATGACCCATATTAAATTCTTGGTACTGCACTGTCACTCCTAGCGACTCTAAAGCTTTGCAAGCCGCGAGTGCAGATTGCAATGGCACAATTGTATCTTGTCTACCATGAGTAATTAAAACTGGAGGTAGAGATGTTGCATCCAATGTTTCTACATTATTAAGGGCACCAGGATGTAAATACCCACTCATACAAACTAAAGCTGCCATAGGTAGCTTTAATCCTACATCCAAAGTCATTGCCCCGCCTTGAGAGAACCCACTTAAAATTGTCCGTGACAAAGGGACTCCAGTAATACTTTCCAAAGAGTACATCCACTCTGTGAGTACTTCTCTACTTTCTGTTAAACCTTGATACATATTCTCCATATTCAGATTGTACCAAGCCCTTCCTGCTCCTGTCTGAGAATAAGAATAAGGAAAAGGTGCATTAGGAAACACAAACTGATACGCGGGCAGATTCAACAAGGGCAATAAAGATGCTACATCCTGAGCATTTGCACCCCAACCGTGTAAAATCACGATTAAACCGAGTGGGGAAAGCCCTGTACTTGGTGGTACCGTAATAAATTCTAGTGACATTACAGTTCTGATGCTGTATCAGGTGCCACAACTTCCCCACGCCCCAAATCCAGTAACATATCTTGATCTGTCACCAGTTCGTTGAGTTCTTTAACTTGCAAGTTCATCTCCGTACAAGCTTGCCGCAATTCTCGAGCAAAGGTGTTGAGATCTTCACCATAGCCACATAGATATGCAGCTGTTTCAATTCCTTGCTTGGCATTCGCTCTTGCACAATCTACTAATTCGGTGCCTTTTAATGGTGTTGTGGATGCCATAGCTACTTTTGTTATCTATTGTTATCTATTGTTATCTATTTTATTCATTGTCAGATTATCAACTACAAAGTGATGACTCATCCTTCCAATGGTGGAGTTTGGGAAGGAGGGACAGAGGAGGGGATTCATGATCTGGTACGTTAGTTTTCCATCAGATCTGATTGAGAGAGATTTTTGTCACTTCAATAAAATCTAGAACGGAAGAAATTACTCATTCTTTCCCCCTCTCCCTCTCTGTTCTTAGGCGCTGATTGTTGGTTGGTACAGCAAATTTTGAGTTGCCACCATTCCTGCAACCAAACGATCCATCTCCTCTTCGGTATGGAGGGCATTAACAGTAATCCGAATTCTCGGTTTGGCAATAAACCAAATTGGAGATACCCAAATACCGTGATCTTTCATAAGTTGTCTGGCAAAAATCTTGGGATTAATGTCTGAGGGTACAAGAACCGGGACAACATTCGTTTCGCCAAGTGCCATAAAACCACGTTCCAGCAAGCGAGATCGCAAGTAGCGAGTATTCTCCTGAAGTTTTTTCACTCGTTCTGGGAATTGGCGAACCTGACGGATACTTTCTAAAGCAGCAGCAGTTGTGGGTGGCGGTAAAGAAATTGTGCCAATTGAAGTCGGAGAAACATTTAAAAGTGGTTTCAACTCAGCAACATGGCTGCTGATCGCGGCTCCAGCTGAGGCGGCAAACTTAGAGAAAGTTGTCATAATCAGAGGCATCGTACCCTGATCAATTGCTTGCTGCGGCAGAAGATTAAAATGTTCGTATATTCCTCTTCCAGTAGCACCAATTGAACCACTGGCATGAGCTTCATCCATAACGAGTACGCTGCCTTCGTAATTTTGCAGGGCACGAAGCATATCTGGCAGGGGTGCAATGTCACCATCCATTGAAAATACGGCATCAGAGACAACCATAATTCGCTCATCGGCTCGTGCATACCGATAGAGTTTGCGAGTTAAATCCTCTACATCGCAATGGCGATAAGCTTTAACTCGCACGCGGGGACTGTGGCTAAACACTTTCCCGGAACGAGTCCCAGCATTGACGAGGGCTGAGACAATACAGCCATGATTGAGGAC
The DNA here is from genome assembly GCA_937873135.1 of uncultured Scytonema sp. Lineage (GTDB taxonomy): Bacteria > Cyanobacteriota > Cyanobacteriia > Cyanobacteriales > Nostocaceae > Rhizonema. Next base: position 3,741 of record CALMVQ010000092.1, read on the forward strand.
ATCCGTGAGAATTAAAGTTTCTCTCGTGTTCTGAAATCCCGGTACTGGAATTGCCAAGTGGCAGAAAGCATCCATCAAAGCTTGCATTGCCATCCAAGCGTTTAAGAAAAGCTGCGTGTAGGGCAGATGCTTAAACGCCGAAATCTCCTCCTCTAGTTGTCTATGTAAGTCAATGCGACCACTCAAGACTGAGGCAGAACTGTTAGATGTTCCGTACCGCATAATAGCATTGATAGCAGCTTGCTTGACGGCTTCTTCTTGAACTAGCCCTAAGACATCATTCGTGCAGAAGGTAAGAACCGTTTGACGCTCACCCGTCACCGATTCTTCTATCTCGACTAAATTCCCCTGTTTTTGATGACAAATATACTCGTCTGGATCAAGCCAGCTCTCATACCAGCGCTGCACGTATTCTTTGATAATTTCCACAAGTTTACTCCTGTTGGCTGCTTCCAGATGGCCTATCGCCTCTGCCTCGACAATATATTTTCGCGGGTTCTGTATTTGTCATCTCGGTTTAACAAAAAACTCCCTGTCGAAAAAAGCTAATAGTATTTATTAAGGCATTAAATGGGCTATTCTGTGAGCCTAGATATTTAGTTAAATCCTGATAAAGGTTGTGCAATGACTTGGTTATAAGAGCCGCTAGTACAATTGGCTTCATCTGATTGGTTTTTGTTTAGTTAGATTCAGTTTGAAAGTAGGCGATCGCCAACAGAGTTATAGACAGAATTTTCTAAGTCTTAGTTTCCATTGGTTTGTGATTGCTTAGATTGTTGCACGAATTGTTCGTACTGCCGAATCACCAGTCGTTGGATGGCAATAATTGCTGGGTTGATTTCGACATAACGCCTTTGGGGATTAGTGAGATAGGTTTGCTGTTCGCTCTCCATCATTTCAATATCTTGGGCTAAAAATCTCAGCAATACGAAACGCTGGAGGATGACTCGCAGCAGTGGCTGCAACAACTTAAGCAACTGTTTGGGAAGACGGACTTTGAAAAAGAAGAAAGCAACAGAATGAGTTTCCCTCGGTCCCACAGGTAGCCGCATCAGGTAGAGAGTTGAAATTCCCTGTAAAGAACTGTAAAAATGAGGGTAGCGGTACTCGGTGGTGACCGATAAAGTCGTGACTTTGTCTGCCCGTTCGCTCAACCCCAAAAACTTCGCCATCCGACCTTTGTAGGATACCTGATACTCAGTGCGGATTGACGATTCCGTCTCTTTTAAGCTGATGAGTGCTGGAGCGAACCAACCCTGCAAATTTTCGTGCAGAAAACCATGAAACACGTCTATGGAGTTTTCGTTGCAGATACTAAAGTGTGCTTTCATCTTGGCAGGGACAGGAACTCTAAACCACTCGGGATCGTCAAATTCTTTTATATCAGGTGGTTGACAAACTGCTGCCAATGTGGGGTTTCCAGGGAAAATCCAAATCAAATCGTATTTTTCCTGAATTGGATAACTGCGGACTTGAGCGCGAGGAAGTTTTTGTTCTGGAGAAAGGTAAGGAATGCCAACACAATCACCTTCGTTATTAAATTCCCAACCATGATAAGCACAAGCCAGATTACACCCTTGTACTTTACCTTTGTGCAATGCTACGCCTTTGTGAGGGCAAATATCCTCCAAGGCGTGCAGACAGCCGTTAACATCACGGTAAACTGCGATCGGCTGTTGCCAAATCATCACGGGTTTGATCTCACCAACTTTGACTTGGTTTGCCCAACTTACCGCATACCAGTAATTCGGATTAATGCCAACCTCACGGACATGATTCTGAACCGTCTGGCTCTTCAGGGTAGTGGCTAGTTCCATTTGCTCGTACCTCTTGTGCCTGTTTCTGTTATAGTACTTAAACTTATTGTGTTTCTGAAGTCAATTATTAAAGCATCGACAATCCTCGCCTCAAGGCAAGGGAAAGGGGACAGAGGGAACGATCCCTCATATCGATTGAAAGCTTTGAGAAACGAACGCCTTTTTTAAAGCACTTTACATCCCCGGAAAAATTTTTTTTACAAAACTCCATAAGTAAATAAAAAACCAGTTTTCCCACTGTCCCCGACTGCTGTGCCTCCTGCCTCATATACTCTACCCCCCTACCCTCATAAATGTTAAGCGATCCCAAGCTTTTAGTACTGCTCTTGGCTGGCTCCCTAACCACAATGGCCGGAGGAGTCGTTGCTCCAATTCTGCCGGAGATGGTGCAACAACTCCATTTCGATCCAGGATTAGCAGGTATCCTGGTGAGCATGCATTGCTTAACCATTGCCTTATTCAGCCCCTTGCTTGGGATCTTGGCAGACTGTGTTGGCAGGTTACGAGTGCTGCTCCCTTCACTGCTTTTCTACGCAGTGGTTGGTACGGCAGGAGCGTTTATACACAGTTTTCCGTCGGCGTTATTGATGCGGGCGTTGCTTGGTGTCGCCAGTGGTGGGATCGCCGCAGCTACTCTGGGATTGCTGGGAAGTTTGTATGAAGGAAAAGAGCGATCGCAAGCCTTAGCATTAGCCACAACGACTCTGACAATTACTGGCATTACCGATCCACTTCTCGGCGGTTGGGTTGGTGCATCTGTGTGGCAAAACACCTTCTACCTTTATGGGTTAGGGCTACCCCTGGCAATTTTAGTCGCATTCGTCTTCAGAGGAAAGCAACCACGCTCCACAAAATCAGAGGTGAAGCCGTTAAGTAATAAATTATACGAAATTCTGAAATCTCGCAATGCATTAAAGTTGCTCTTGGCGCTCGGTCTGACTTCAGTAGCAATGTATGCTGTGGTTATTTACGCTCCGATGTATTTGAAAGCAACGATTGGAGCTGGACCTGCTTTAAATGGAATTGTACTGGCATCACGGGCGATCGGTGCTGCTTTCATATCAGCTTTCGGAGCCAGTAAGTTAGCACACCGTTTGGGAGCAATACAAGCCACTGCTTGGGGATTTGGATTGATGGCTATCACCTTGGCTACGATCCCTTTCCTACACGCACTTAGCTGGATTTTGCTCAGTGCGATTCTCTTCGGTGTCGGTTTTGGTATCGTTTTACCCAGTCTTTATAGCGCCCTTGCTAATCTCGCGCCTTCTCAATTAAAATCTAGCGTGCTAGCCGCAGGAATAGGGGTGGGTTTTCTCGGTCAGTTTTTGTCTCCAATTTTACTTGGACCTATCCTCAGTGCCAGTAGTTTATCAGGCGTATTTTATGCAGCAGCAGGTGTTGCCGCAGCCGCAGGACTCTTGCTATTTGCGCCAAATCCTTGAAGAAGGGAACAGTTTATACAATAAGAGCATCAATCAAAGCGATTGGGGAAAGAAATTTAGGGACTTGCATCCATTGTTGTATGTTTTTGAAAGAGCGAATTTTGAATTTTGAATGAGCGAGCGAGGGTCATTGATGATTTTTAATAACGAAAGTCGTGCTATAGAACGCCTAGATTCTTCACAACCAACTCCAAACGGTACCGGATTGGAGTCACAAAAAACTTCAGTTTTAGAACAGACAGAAGATTCTCACAGTGATCCCAAAACAGTTATATCACCGTCTAAGCGTCATTTGCTACCCAAGGTGATTTTAGGAGTTTTGTTAGGCTCGGGAGCGATCGCTGCCGGAACTTACGCCTATAGATCGTCGCAGCATACCCACCAGTATGCTACGAAGTCTCAGGAAACCGATAATGCCTATGTTACTGCAAATATTCAACCAGTTACTTCCCCCATCTCCGGAATAGTCACCGAAGTTGCCGTCAATGATAACCAGGAGGTGTCTCCAGGGAGGGTGTTGGTAAAGCTTGACAGTAGTGACGCTCAAGTCTCTCTGGCGCAGGCAAAAGCATCTCTAGAATTAGCTAAGCAGCAAGCAGCATTGGCACGGGAAAAAACTGTTATAATTAATACAGATGCAGCGAAACCAGCTTTCGCAAACAAGAATAACCAAGCAAAACAGCCTGCTAATAGAGATAAAATATTACAGGCGCAAACTATCAATCGGCAACAGTATAAAACGGCGCTGGCTGTAGTCGCTCAAAAGCAGGCGGATCTCAAAAAAGCTGAACTTCAACTCTCTTACAGCAAAATCACTGCGCTAATTCCTGGAAAAATCGGTAACAAAAATGTCTCTGTAGGGCAACGGGTAGAACCAGGACAAACTTTAATTACAGTAGTGCAACCCAGTCCTTGGATCGTTGCCAACTTTAAAGAAACTCAGTTAGAAAAAATACAGCCAGGGCAAAAGGTGGTAATTAAAATGGCTGCCTTCCCCACTCGTCAGTTTCTAGGCAAGGTAGAGAGTATGTCCCCTACTTCTTTTGGTAAGGTTGCTCTACTCCCACAAGATAATACTACAGGTAATTCTACTAAAACGGTGGATGTGCCACGTATTCCTGTCAAGATTGTTTTTGACCCTGAGAGTATTCATGGTTATGAATCTCGAATGACTCCTGGAATGTCAGCGGTTGCGGTTATAGAAACTAATTGACAACTTAGACGGTCGCAATATACTAACGGGACAGGCATTGCATCTCTATTAATTTAGGTGCATATGGGCTTTGAAAATTATCCCACCCGATTTATTGTAGTGGAACTATGTTTGTTTGTACGCCAAAGCTGCGCTTTGTCTCCCCTCCCCGCTTGCGGGGAGGGGTTGCGGTTCTTTTCCGCATGGTTGTGCTATCGGACATGATATTACACCTATCGCTCGTGCGGCAGATACGCTAAATATATCGTTTGATGGAAGTCAACAGTAATCAATTCGTTTAAACTGTATACAAAGTCACAAAATAACTTAACATCTAACGAATTTTGTAAAGGTTGTTTTGTAAGTAGCAAATAAGGACAAGCAGAATGAGTATCGAAGATAAAGCAAAAGCCGCAGCGAAAAACATTGAAGGCAAAGCCCAAGAATTACTGGGAAATATTACTGGTGACCCGAAAGATCAAATAGAGGGGAAAGCTAAGCAAGCTGAAAGTCAAGTACGTCACACCGTAGAAAATGTGAAAGATGAAGTAAGAAAAGATGTTGATTAAATTGGCTTAATAAAGTAACATGTCCTGAATAGTTAGCTACTTGTAGCTTGGTGGTTTTCCCAAAAAAACTTTACTCAAGTTTTTTTGAGCAATCTTTGAATTTTGATGGAACAAAAAGGCGATCGCACCAGAGAGATAAGTTGCGATCGCCTTTTTGAGTAAATATTGCTCTGAGTCGAAGACGTATGCGCGGCTGCGTGTGGGTGGGATAAATACTCTACTTTTTAGCTAAGTGTATGTCTACATCTACTTATGGTAATATATCGTCATCTTGTTAAAGACGTTACTTTCCAATATCAACATCAATCGAATTTAACTAAAGCTATTTTTTGACTGCACAGGAGGTCATGATGATCCGGTTTTTGCGGCTCAAATCTTTGTTTGTCTTTGGATTTACCCTTTGCTTAGCGTTGATCTGCGGACTTGTGTTAGGGATAGGACAACCAAGTGTGGCGCATTCGCTAGAAGCACAAGTCAAGCTTGCGGGTGCAAACATCACAGGTACTCTCTTCTTAGAGCAGAGAGAGAATGGGTTGGTGCGAATTCGGGGCAGGATTCAAGGTGATCCGGCAACGCTGACGCCCGGTTTGCACGGACTCCATATTCATGCCTCGGGCGTGTGCGAACCCAATACCCAACCTGCTTTTAGCACCGCAGGTGGGCACTTTGACCCAGGTCCTTTTGGTTCGGAAGTTCCTGTAGAGGCAAACCATCCGTACCATCTAGGTGACTTGCCAAACTTAGTAGTGGATGTAACGGGACAGGCAATCTACAATGCACAGACCAGTCGAGTAACCTTGAGTGAAGGTCCCCTCACCTTGTTTGATGACAATGGTAAAGCAATCATCATTCACCAGTTACCGGATCAACAAAGAGCAGGTGGGACGGGAGCAGAAGCAGGCGGAGGACGGTTAGCTTGTGGAGTCGTGACTCCGAGGGGAGAAGCTGAGAGTTAATTAGACTAAGTTCGTGAAAATTAATTATGAGGTTGTTGAAATCCTTGGTAGGGGCACTCCTGCCGTACCCTACACAGAACGCCTGAAGGCGAACGCCCCTACGTTCGGAACAGGAGATGTCTATTTCTCCCCATTTCTACCTAAACAGTTTCCTAGAGTATTCATACGACTCGAGTCAACTAGTTCCTGGTGCGATCAGATTGGATTTTCCTTGATCAATTGTTTATACAACCGAATCATATGGGTACTCCTGTACGGGCAGGTTTAATCAAATAACTTATCAGCTCCAAAATTAATCGCTAAAACCTGCCCCTACTCCGCGCCTCGAATATTAATCACGCCAGATCGAACAGTAAGATTTCCGCACCAATGTCAGTGCTGATTTCTAGTTGTTCTTCTCCACTGACTTGCACTCCATCGCCTGCTCTAAGTTCCTCACCATTTAAGCTGGCGACGCCTTGAGCCATTTGCAACCAAGCATAGCGATTTGGCTTAACTTGGTACTTAACCTCATGACCTGGTTCTAAAATAGACGTGTATAAGTCAACGTCTTGGTTAATTTGTACAGCACCATCACGACCATCGTTGGCGGCAATTAAACGTAGTTGACCGCTCCTTTCTTCAAGAGGAAAAGCTTTTTGGTCATATCTTGGTTCTATTCCTTTTCTGTTAGGAAGAATCCAAATTTGTAATAAATGGACTGGCTCGGTTTTAGAATGATTAAATTCGCTGTGCATAATTCCAGTCCCAGCACTCATAATTTGTGCTTCACCTGGACGAATAATGGAACCAGTTCCTAAACTATCTTTATGCTCTAGCGCACCTGACAAAACGTATGTGAAGATTTCCATATCCCGATGACCATGGGTAGAGAACCCAGCACCAGGAACAACGCGGTCATCATTGATCACCCGTAGAGCGCGAAATCCCATGCGGTTTGGATCGTAAAAATCACCAAAGGAGAATGTGTGGTAACTATCGAGCCAGCCTATCTTGGTACGGCCACGTGAATTTCTATCATGAATTAGGTTCGTTACGGTATTTTCAGCCATTAGATTTCTCCTCTGTTTTACTCTTCTGTAGCAATATCAATTATCTTTTTTTGTTTCGAGTCGGGGCGGCGTATTACAATATGCCCTTCAATTTTAATTTCAAGTACCATCAAGATAAAAGGATATTGCCTGTTTACAAATCTATTTCAGCTATGATTGGTAAATCGCTTAACTTAAGTGAATGCGATCGCTCTTATTTATTTATTTCTTACTTAATTCTAATGTTTGTTCATATAAAATGAAAAGTACGCACTTAAAAGTCACGTACTTACCAAAAAGATACTGTTGGAGTTGAAGAGCGCAAATCTCTCTTTTACAATCAGGATTTTAAATTCGCAAGGTTGTAGGAATAGCGCCAAAAGCATATAGGGACAGGTATAAATAATTCGCACGCTTGAGAAATGAAGAATTCTCGGCTTGCATAATTTTACTGTTATTTAAAGTTTTAGCAAGAATACAACATTTTTAGCAAGAATTGGAAAATCAGAAAAGATTAAGTTCTTTAGCATGAGATTGTTCTCAGCAATAGTTCAGATTATGGCAAGTCTTACTGGAAAAGTAGCAATTATTACAGGTGCCTCCCGTGGTATTGGTCGAGCGATCGCACAACGCCTTGCTCAAGATGGTGCAGCAGTTGCAATCAATTATGGACAAAGTGCCGAGGCAGCCTATGAACTTGTAAGAGACATTGAATCTAAAGGCGGAAAAGCACTTTCTGTTCAAGCGGATATGAGTCAGGTTGGTGATATCCGCCACCTATTTCAAGAAACGATCAACAAGCTAGGGCAACTCGACATTCTAGTCAATAATGCAGGCATTGCTAAAGCTGGAGCGATCGCAGAAGTTACCGAAGAAGACTTTGATACCGTGTTTGCAGTCAATGTCCGAGGTGTCCTCTTTGCATTGCAAGAAGCGGCACGACACATGAATAACAATGGACGAATTATCACTATTTCTTCCTCAACAAGCGTTTATCCCAGTCCGGGTATTGCCGTTTACGCCGCTAGCAAAGCTGCTCCCAAACTGTTCACAGAAATTCTTGCTCAAGAGATTGGAGAACGAGGTATCACTGTTAACAGCGTTCTACCAGGTCCCACCAGTCCTGGTATGTTTGACAATTTACCCCAAGAGACGAGAGAGGAAGCTGCCGCGAGTTCGCCCTTCGGTCGCATCGGACAAGCCCAAGACATTGCAGATGTGGTAGCATTTTTGGCCAGTGAAGAAGCTCGTTGGATTACAGGGCAACACATTGTTGTTAATGGCGGTGCAAAAATGTAGGTATCAAAATATACTTATTGGGGAAGAAGTAAGCCATCATCGCGAAAATCATGTTTTTATTGAGAAAATGATAATTTAATTGAGAATCAAAACCCGAGCGGTTAAAAAGTAAAGCCCTCATCTCAAAGTTTGGATGGGGCTATTTTTTTGAGATTAGGTTGGTGTCAGCCATTAGCTTTTTGCTAACTGCTTCCTAAAGTAGTCGTCTTCCAACCCTAGACCATCTCTGATGATGTTTGCATCACGGGCTGGGGTTGCGGTTGAAACTGGAATAGAGAGTATACCACATCTCGGCGGATGTTGGTCATCATATCCAAGAATAATTCGTATCCCTCACTCTTATACTCAATCAGTGGGTCTTTCTGACCATAACCGCGCAGTCCTACAGATTCGCGCAGAGCGTCCATTTGTTGCAGGTGTTCTCGCCATAGGGTATCAATCCGTTGTAAGATAAAGAATCTTTCTGCCTGTCGCATGAGTCCTGGTTGAATTTGATCGATCTGTGCTTCCTTATGGTCGTAGGCAATTCGCACCTGTTCGTGGAGGAAAGCTTTGATCTCGCTAACGGACATATCTTCTAATTGACTGGACTGCAAGTCCGCCAGCAGATAGACAAACTCTTTGACTTTTTCAACCAACTTATCTAATTCCCACTCTTCAGGGGGTAATTCTGGGTTGATATAGTAGTCAACGATATCATCCATCGTTTTTTCTGCGTACTTGATCACCTGTTCTTTCAAATCTTCTCCTTTGAGCACCCGACCGCGTTCGGCGTAGATAGCACGACGCTGGTTATTCATCACCTCATCGTACTCAAACACCTGCTTACGGATGTCGTAGTAGTAAGTTTCCACCTTTCTCTGTGCGCCTTCCAAACTACGGGTAAGCATTCCAGATTCGATGGGCATATCTTCTTCGACATGAAAGGCGTCCATTAAGCGGGCTACGCGATCGCCACCAAAAATCCGCAGTAAGTTGTCCTCTAAACTTAGGAAAAACCTTGTCGAACCAGGGTCACCTTGGCGTCCGGCACGTCCCCGTAACTGGTTGTCAATCCGCCGTGACTCGTGGCGTTCTGTCCCAATGACGTGCAAGCCGCCTAATCCCACGACCTCTTCGTGTTCCTGGTCGGTAAACTGTTCGTACTCATGCTTAAGGCGCTTGTAAGCTTCCCGCAATTTCTGAATAACTGGGTCATCTGTTGGCGCTTTTTCTGCTGCCACTGCGACTTTGTCTTCTGCTTCCAATTCTGATAAGCTGCGTTCACCATATTCACGCACTGCCGAATCTACTGCTGTTTTCAGCAATTGTTCTGCCTCTTTTGTCACCTGTATGGGGAAAACTTGTGGTGAGGCCTTCCAAGTTTTCACTTTTTTCCCAGGAACAAAACCTTGCCCGCTTCCGGTTGCCGCAGGTAGTCCGGCAGATCTGTGGATGCCGAAAGTATCTTCGTCTTCCGGCTTGACAATCCGGGGCATAAAGAATTCCCGCAGTTTCAGACGCGCCATGTATTCGGAATTCCCACCCAGGATAATGTCAGTACCCCGACCTGCCATATTTGTAGCAATTGTCAGCGCCCCTTTGCGTCCGGCTTGGGCAACAATTTCTGCTTCTCGTTCTACGTTTTCGGGTCTAGCGTTCAGTAATTCGTGGGGAATTCCCTCCTGCTTGAGGAGTTGACTGAGGTATTCTGATTTTTCTACACTAGTGGTTCCCACGAGAACTGGTCTACCCGCCTGGTGCATTTCAGCACATTCACGGGCGATCGATTTCCACTTACCAACTTCCGTCTTAAAGACCATATCAGAGACATCTTGCCGTCTCCTGATTCTGTTGGTAGGAATCACCGCGACTTCGAGTTTGTAAATTTTTTCAAACTCTGCTTCTTCCGTCTTTGCCGTTCCAGTCATTCCGCCCAGTTTTGGATACAGCAAGAACATGTTTTGATAGGTAATCGTTGCCAGAGTTTGAGTTTCTGGCTGAATTTCTTCGCCTTCTTTTGCCTCAATTGCTTGATGCAAACCGTCACTCCAACGCCGTCCGGGAAGAACCCTACCTGTAAATTCGTCTACGATCACTACTTCCCCATTGCGAACAATGTAGTTTACGTCTTTGAGGAAAAGTTCTTTAGCTTTGATAGCATTGAAAACAAAGTGTGCCCAAGGGTCTTCTGGGTCAAATAAATCGGTGACTTCCAAAAGCTGTTCTGCTTCAGCAAAACCCTCATCTGTCAAAAGCACGTTACGCGCTTTTTCATCGACTTCGTAATGCTCATCTTTTTTCAGTCTTGCTGCCATTTCGGCTGCTTTTAAGTATTTTTCCGTTGGTCGTTCCACCTGTCCGGAAATAATCAAGGGCGTCCGCGCTTCATCAACTAAGATTGAGTCTACTTCGTCAATAACGCAGTAGTTGAACGGGCGCTGCACCACATCTTTGATATCCGTTGCCATATTGTCGCGTAGGTAGTCAAAACCTACCTCGCTGTTCGTGACATAAGTAATATCACAGGCATAGTTTTTTTGGCGCTCAGCTGGTGTCATGGTTTGCTGAATGAGACCAACGGTTAAACCCAAGAAGCGGTGTACCTGTCCCATCCATTCCGCGTCGCGACGTGCCAGATAATCGTTGACGGTGATCACGTGGACACCTTTACCAGTGAGGGCATTTAAGTAACTAGGTAAGGTAGCGACGAGAGTCTTTCCCTCACCTGTTTTCATTTCGGCAATTTGCCCTGTGTGTAAAATAACACCACCTAACATTTGTACGTCAAAGTGCCGCAACCCTAACACTCGTCGTCCTGATTCCCTGACTACAGCGAAGGCTTCTGGCAGGATATCGTCTAGAGTTTCGCCTTTACTGAGACGCTGTTTAAACTCTGCTGTTTTGCCCTTGAGTTCATCATCCGAAAGGGCTTTCACTTGTTCCTCGAAGAGGTTAATGTCAGTAATGTAATGTTGGTATCTTTTAAGTTTACGAGCGTTGGGATCGCCCAACAAATTTTTTAGCATGGCAGGTTATTCAACAGAATCTAGGGGAATGAGGATTAAAGGTTTGGGATGAGATTATAAACATTTAACCCAAACCAAGCCTTTGTCGTTGTGAAAGGGTCAGAGATCGCAATTAACTTAGGAACAACTTAATTAAATGATTGCTTTTAACTCTTAGCTTATATTTGGACTGTCTTCATAGTATCATTTCACCTCCAGATGAGGCAGGAAAACCCAAGTAGCGATCGCCCAACAAGCGAAAGGGGAGTGGAGAATAGGGGAGGGGTTAGGAGGCGCTCTATAATTAGCCAAGGGCACACCCACTCCCCCCTCATGGCGAATTCTCCCACTCTTTGGTGAGACGACGGAAGTTAAATTCTGCGGCGCTGGGATGACAAGTAACACAACTGCCAATTTGGACAGGATTGGGCAACTTGACTCTAGGATGCAAAGCTTTAAAATAACGCGAACTGGTGACACGATAGGGTGTTTGTTCGTCTTTTTGCAGGAGACGGGAGTAATTCACCATATACCTCCATAGTAGAGTGCGTGGTGGATCGAATAAAGGCTTTAGCTGTACCCCATAGTGCTGCGGATCTTCCAAAAGATCTTTCCACGTTTGGGTAGGCAAAACAGCTGGTGGTATGGCAATGTGACACTTGGAGCAGTTTTCTAGATAAATTTCTTGTCCTAATTGATACTTTGTAGGCACAATGTCAACTGTACCAATTTCAGAGGAAGGAGTAGCTGCTTGGGCATTTATGAAGAAAGCGAGTAGCCACCCCATAGCTAAACTCCACGCCAAAATTATCACCAGTAAACCGATGGACTTTCCCTTTGATTGGCTGCGGGATTTGCGCTTCACATTATTTGACATTCCTGGCACTCTTAGAAGTTTTATTGAAGATTGTTGATGGTTAATGGCTAATTGTCAATCAACTATAGCGATCCGTAGAGGAGTCGCGCCAAGAAAACAAACTGAGAGAATTTCAGAACTGATGCAAGGGACTGCTATTTAACAATCTACTATTAGATATTGCGATCGCAGGACACTGTGATGAAGATATCCTAGAAATGAAGAGCCTCTCCATAGAAGATCAGTAAACCGTTTTTACCCGCTGAGACGATAACTTAATATTAGAGAGTGCATGAGTAGCAACAAATGGCATTAGACTGGGTAAAAATTATATTAGTAGAGTCAGCGGGTCCAATTAATGTAGGCTCTGTAGCACGGGTGATGAAGAATTTTGGGTTAAATCATCTGGTGTTAGTCAATCCTCAATGTGACCATTTGGGAGTAGAAGCTCAAAAGATGGCAGTTCATGCCAAAGATATTTTGGAGTCGGCTGTGTTGGTGAACACGTTGCCAGAAGCACTACAAGGATGTACTCGGGCGATCGCCACAACTGCCCGTATTCGTGATTGGGAAACACCACTCTTAAGCCCTCGCACAGCCTTACCTTGGTTGCTAGAGGAACCACAACAACCAGCAGCACTCATTTTTGGTCGCGAAGACAGGGGGTTAAGTAATGAAGAACTCAACTATGCTCAACGGTTTGTTAATATTCCCACAAGTTCTAGCTATTCATCGCTAAATCTGGCTACTGCTGTGACAATCTGCTGTTATGAACTCGCGCAAGGTGTGGAGATACATTCAACAGAGAATACGGTTTTGTTGAATAGAATGGCGAATGCAGATGAAGAAATTTCTGTGTTATCCAAACACTCAGGGTATGAACCCGCACCGTTAGATGTTGTGGAAGCATATTACCAGCAATTAGAATCCTTACTGCTTGATATTGGCTATCTTTATCCCCATACGGCAGCGAGTCGGATGGAGAAATTTCGACAACTGTATAATCGCACTCAATTACAAACTCGAGAAGTCGCTATGTTAAGGGGTATTCTGCGGCAGGTAGAGTGGGTAATTGCCAACCTAAACAATCATGAAAAGTAGTAAGTTGTTGTTTACTATCGGCACAATCATGTAAGCATTCAGTCTATAGATTTGTAAAGGTAGCAAGCGCAATTACGATACTTTATGGACTGGTGGCTAAGGTTCTAATAGCTGTAGACGCGCGATCCTGATCCCGAAACTCGCTTATTATGGCTTAGACTAAACACTAAAACGTCATTGACTTAACGATGGAAGTAAATTTTGGTGGAGGGAGTTAAAATAATTCGTAATAATTGAAGTAGGGTGCTGGGATTAAAGATGGAGGTGGCACTATAGTTCGACCTAGACAAATTCGGGATCTGGTACACAAATTTCCGAATTCTGAATGAGTGTTTACTTAGTTTTTTTATACATAATAGTTTAGATTATACACTTTTGATTTTATGCGAACGCGACCCCCCATAACAGCTTTATCTCGGCGTAAACCCAAAAACTTCGGTCAGAAACAGAATAAAGTAAAAGCGATCGCCAAACAACCAGTACCTGTAGAAAACTTGGGTAAAAAAGTGGCAAATAACACAAATACGCCAAGAGGGGGAAGCGTTTCAGCCAAGGGTAAGATTCCACCTTTCAATCCCAACACTGTGAAGCCAGGGAGAATTCCGTCTGTCAACCCCAAGACTGTAAAATCAAATACGAGACAGGTAAAAAAGCAAGTATTAGGCAAAAAAACCAACCGCCCCCGAACAAAGCGGTTAAAACCGATGGCAAGAAGCATTTTGTATGCCATCCGGTTGTTGATTGTGGGAGTGGGGATTGGTGCCATCGTTGGTACGATGTTGTCAGTATTAGACCCTGCTAGTCGCATCACCACAGCAGAGTCACAATCAATTCCAGCAATCGAGCAAGCACAGCAACAATCTACCCCAACACCTCAACCCACAGCAACTGGCTTATTCCTATCTCAGGAAAATATTCCTTTAAAAACTACTATACAAAATCTGGCGGGTAGCAATCCAAATCTTGTACCAGGTGTTTTCTTCGTAGAATTAGAGAGTGGCTCTTACGTGGATCTAAATGCCTCCTCTGCTTTTCCAGCTGCAAGCACGATTAAAATTCCGATTCTGATTGCCTTTTTCCAAGATGTCGATGCTGGTAAAATCCGTTTGGATGAAACACTAACCATAGGGCGCGATATGGTAGCAGGTGGATCGGGCGTTCTACAATACCAACCTGTGGGAACCCAGTTGACAGCGCAGGAAGTTGCAAATAAAATGATGGCGGTTAGCGACAACACAGCAGCAAACATGCTGATTAGTCGCCTAGGGGGAATTCAAGCGCTGAATGAGCGTTTCCGTAGTTGGGGGTTGACAACTACAGCTATTCGTAACTTACTTCCCGATTTACAAGGGACAAATAGCACCACTCCAAAAGAGTTGGGGAGTTTGATAGCGCTGGCGAGTAAAGGGAACTTGGTGAGTCTGTCATCAGGCGATCGCATGTTATCTATTATGCGCCACACTGTCAGGAACCAAATGTTACCATCCGGTTTAGGTTCGGGCGCAACCATTGCTCATAAAACTGGCGATATAAATACAATGCTGGCAGATGTAGGTTTAGTCGAGCTGCCGACAGGCAAACGCTACATAATCGCTGTGATGGTACAACGCCCCAATAACGACTCCCGTGCCGAAAAACTTATTAGCTCAATTTCTCGTGTAACTTACCAACAGTTTAATCCAACTGCTACCGCACCCAACGCTACTTCTGGTGTAACTTACCAACAGTTTAGTCCAACTGCGCCCGTACCCAACGCTACAAAAACTTCTGTGCCGACGACTAGTTATCAGTCTCCAGTCATGAATCCTCCTCTACCTAACGCAGTAGGAAACACTCTACCGATGACTGGTTATCCTGCCCCAATCATGAATCCTCCTCTACCTAACGCTGTGGGAAACACTCTACCGATGACTGGTTATCCTGCCCCAATCATAAATCCGCCTCTACCTAACGCTGCAGGAAGCACTCTGCCGATGACTGGTTATCAGTATCCACCGACGAATTCACAATACTATTATCCATATCAAAGATAGTTTATTAGTCTGCCCTTGCAAGTCAGAGGCTTAATTGCATTTAGAAGAATGCTCATTGAAAAGCTCCACTGGTTCGGGAGTAATCTCCTGAACTAATATGTTTTTTTATTCTCTAATATCATCCCACTTAATAACAGCTACCCAAATATTTTCGGTAGTAGAATATTGAATCAATCCATCAACTTCTAAATCTTCACCATAAAACATTTGTCACAATTTAAAAATATGTAAAATTTGTCAATACATCTAAAGATAGAAATAAGCCACTGATTGTGAAGAAATCGTAGGGTAATATTTGCAAGGATGAAAAATCATGTGAAACTCAATTGAGACAATAATTGAGCGATCGCTTCTGAACCGTGAGTACCAGCAGAAAAACGAACAGAGACCACGCCAAAAAAACTCAAAGACCAATGGTCGAAGATGAGGTAATTGCAAAAGCTTCTAGAATCACAAGTCCTAAGTTGAATTGGTTTCTCCTCAAATAGGATACCAATTAATCTTAACCAACTCCAGCTTTTACGGTGGCGACGTAGCTTTCGGTATCAATTCCCTCTGCATTTGTGCTTAAGTCCTAAGTATCTGAATTTAACTGCTACTACAAAGTTATACTCACATCCTGATACGACGTAAATACTACACAGTCAGCACTTTTGAAGGTTGCGATCGCTGTTCAATATCTTTTATCAAGACTTGAATTTTAAATTTTTTGTTTAGTAATACATGTTGTTCCGAACAGTCTTTGCTACTGTCATAATGTCTCAAAAGCTTGTCCCTCAACTTGTATAGACAAATTTGGTTGTATTCACTGAATCTTGTTTAAGATTTCGGCAGATATACAGGCGTGGTTTTAAACAGTAAAGTAATAAATTTGAGATGTCAGGGACCAAGCAACTTGATTTTTGATATCTAACTATTTCAATGGATGAATTTTATGCGGATCATGCAAAAAGTTTTATTAGTATTGAGCGGAACAGCAATTGTATTCATGAGTGTAAAACCAGCTAGCGCTGTGACACTAGATATAGTAACAGGAGGTAAAGAAGTTGCTGGGCAGGGTTTAGTTTCCAAGGTGTCTGGAACGACCACATTTGACTTTGAGAACGGAGTATCAACCTCTGGGTTTGTGACATTTTCTTCACCTACAGGTTCACCTACAGTTGTTCAAGGTAGCAAAGATCAAGAGTACGGTAGACCATTGAATGATACAAGCAAGTATCTGACTATTTCTTCAACACGTGATAACGCTGCAGGCAACACTGGTTCTGTGACTGTTAAGTTTGCACAACCCCTTGATTACTTTGGCTTGTATTGGGGTTCAATTGACGCTTATAACTCTATTGCCTTCTATAAGGGCGATACACTGCTAAATCAATACAGTGGCACAGAAGTTCCTCAAACGACTGCTAGTGGTAATCAGACTAGCTTTAGAGACAATCAATACGTCAATTTCTTTGCCGATACGAAAGGAGCTTTCGATACAATCGTTCTAAGTTCAACCGCTCCCGCATTTGAGAGTGATAACTTTGCCTACAGACAAGCTCCCGAACCCGGTGCTGTACTGGGTTTACTAGCTTTTGGTGCTGTAAGTGCAGGTTCTGTCTTAAAGCGCAGGGGTAGCGTCTACTAAAGAAGTCAACGAGGTTTATAAATGTAAAACCACTGAATATCAGCCAGACTGAGCCTGGTTGATATTTTTTGACAATTCTTCGCGCCTTTGCGCGGCAGTTGCTTCAAGCCGGGGAACCAAGAGCGCCAGTCGCCGTCTCTAGCGGGCTAAGCCGTCATTCGCGCACAGCGAGCCAACGCACTGCCTTGCCTTTGCGTGAGCCAAAATTCATCCCCTTAATCAGCAACGCCGAAAAACCATTACCAATTACCCAATTTTCTGATATCGCATTCCCGGTAGTTGCAAAATTAAACCCATCAGTTCCAACTGCAATAAAGCACTGGAAACTGAGCCAGCAGCCAAGCCCGTTTGCTGGACAATAAAATCGAAGGGCAGAGATTCCAAAGCAATAGCATCTATAACTTGTTGGAGTTCTGGTGGTAAAGAAGGCAAGTTTAACTCTGGTGCTGGTAACGCTTCTACTGTATCAAGTTGTGGTATTGCTCCGAGCATCTTTAACAGTTCATCTAATTCTTTGGGAATCAAAGAAGCTCCTTGATTCAGCAGCTTTAAACACCCTTGGGATGAGTTGTCATCTAATCTTCCTGGCAGTACATAGACATCTCGCCCAAAATCATTTGCATAGTTAGCTGTAATCAACGCACCAGATTTCATCGGTGCTTCCATCACCAAAACAGCACGACTCAACCCTGCAATAATGCGGTTGCGCCGGGGAAAGTGGGTGCGATCTGGTGGCGTTTTTGCGGGATACTCGCTCAAAACTAACCCCTGAGCTAAAATCTGTTTGTAAAGATCCCGATTTTTCGCTGGATAGACAATATCTACACCCGTACCTAAAGCAGCAAGTGTACGTCCTCCAGCTTTCACGGTGGCGGCATGGCTTTCGGTATCAATTCCCTCTGCTAAACCAGAAACAACTGTAAACCCATTTTTGGCGAGAGTTGTACTAATCTGGCGAGTCCAACGAATACCATACTCTGTAGGTTGTCGAGTACCGACAATCGCAACTAACGGTTTTTGTCCGAAGTTTTCTTGCAGTTCCACTTCACCCCGGTAGTACAAAACTGCTGGTGGACTGGCGGTTTCTAGCAGCAAGCGGGGATACTCTGGATCTGCAGGAGTCCAGAAGTTAGGGTTTTCTTGCTGGTGTAAAAAGTAAAATTTTTCTGGATGCAGACGAGAACGCTGTTGTTCTACCTTTTCTAGCGTTTGAAAACCAAAACCCTCCACTTGTGCTAACTCAGCAGTTTTGGCGAACCAAGCCACGGCCAGTGTACCAAAATGCTGTTGCAACCGTTGCAGCAAGATTGGACCAATTCCAGAAATTTGCGCCCAAGCTAGCCAATATACACGTTCTTCTCCCAACTCCCCATCCCCTTTTCTTCTGTTCTCATTTGATTATTCCCAATTTGAGGAGAGAGGTAATTGAAGACACAGATCCCCGACTTCGTAAAAGTTGTCGGGGATCTTATTTATCACGAATAGCGCATCAATACCGCATAAATATAAGCAATGGTTTCAGAAATAATTGTCCGCACGCCTGCACTAGAAACCCACCATTTCTTAGGATTGTAACCTTGCGTTTTGGCAGTAATTACACCTACTTTGATTTGAGGAGCAAGAACTTGTTTAAATATGAGCCAACTTCTGCGAGCATGGGCATCATTGGTAAATAAATTGATTGATTCTAATTGGTAATTTGAATCGGAGAGCAGTTGACGAAATGTCACAGCAGATGCATGAGTCCGATCCCTATCTACGCGAGGTGTAGGAACCACTACGAGCATTTCTTCTTGGACATCAAGTTTTTTCAAAGTGGCTGCGGCAATTTCGGCAAAATTCTTGTATTCAGCCAAATAGGAGCCTCTGTCAACAGGGCCTCCTGTGGTAAAAATTAGGCGATAAGAACTGACGTTAATTTCCGCAACCGCTTGTTTAAGTGCTTCGTCTGATATCCATCCTTCGACAACTAATGCATCTGCTTTGATACGAGAAGTTACTGCTAGGAATGGGTGTATATAAATTATTGAGAGAAACATGAGAACGATCGCCACTGCGATCGCCATTACCCATCCCTGAATTGTCATCCACATCTGATAGTGTTTAATGAACCGGATTTGAATGTTTTTGTGCTTTCAAATAAGCAAACACAGACTTATCACCAATATCCGGAGGAATTGCTTGCACTACTTTACGCAGAGCAAACAGGACAAACAACATTGCCCATGTTCCTAATAATACTCGTTCCCACTGACTTGGCAACACCCCTGTCAAATGTCCTAGAAGAAGAGATGGGACTATTGGTGTGAGGAACTTAGTTTCCAGACGGTTAAAACAAACTGCTTCTTTGAAATAAATCCCTGTCAAAGCGGCAAAGGTAAAACCTACTCCTAGTAATGTGAGTGGATGGGTATAGACGGTGACAGATAAAGGCTCAGTGTTAGACAGTGCCAGTACAGTTGCTGTGATGCTACCAATAGCCCAAAAAACTTGCAAAAGTCGGTGCAGGGGTGCTAAGTAGATGTGAATGGTCAGTAAACTCACACCCAAAGCCAGACTAAAACAAGCATACAAAGGTGTGATGGCGTTGAGAACAGTTGGGTTATTGTTGAGCAAAACTAAAGCGCTGCCTATGGCAAAGCTGAGTGCAGCTACCATTAATGCAGCACGGTAAATGATGACGCCAGAGCGATCGCTTTGGTTGATCGTAAATTCGCCAAACTGACCTTGATAAATTTCTGGTGCTGATGTGGTCATAGCATTGATGGTTGTTTGATGATGATTGGTAATGGGTAATAGGTTACCAATCCCCAATTGCCCACTACCTACTATCTATTCTCTACTTTAATCAGTTTTACTGCATCTCCCAACTGAAGAAGCAATTGTAATTGTGCGTTTCCGCTATTGATGGCAATTTCTACCCAACCGTGACTGCCAACTAACGCGATCGCCTCGCCAACCTTGACATCACTGTAAGTTTCACAACCTGGAACAGTCAACTCGGCTGCTTCGAGATGCCAAGTTTTGCCTTGTACGTAACTCTCAGGAATATTGGTAACCAAGTTGCCGAAGTGGTCAATATATTGAATACAACCGACTGCGCCAGTTTCTGTCAGACTGGACTCTGCTATTTTCAATTGTACCAACGTTGCTGGGTCAATAAGTTTTCCTAGCTGTTTGAGGGGAACACCACTGGCAAGATGAGCTCCTACTGGTGCAAAGATATCTCGCCCGTGGAAAGTTGTGCTGGGTTGCGGAGTTCTCCAATATTCCTGGTTTGTCAGTTCTACTGCTGCAATCAGTGGACTTTGACTGAGTACACCACTAAATATGCCATTATCTGGTCCTACCAAAAACCCATCAGCAAATTCTACTGCGATCGCTCGTCTCACACTTCCCACACCTGGATCTACCACAGCCACATGCACTGTCCCAGATGGGAAATACGGGTAAGCATTCATTAAGCAAAACCTGGCTGCGGCTTTGTTTTGTGGTTGAATCTGATGCGTTAAGTCTAAAACTGTTACCAATGGGTTGATGTGGGCAATGACTCCTTTCATCACGCCTACATATGTGTCGCGATCGCCAAAATCGCTTAGCAAGGTAAGGACTCTTACATGTTCTGATTTCATTATTCAGTTCAAATACATAAATTCATCTTTTTTCTGTATCATAAGTAACTAAATATTTTTTATGTCAGGAAAATCAGACATATCAGGAAAGGTTATCTAGGAAAATTGCCATCAGTTTTCCTCTTCCGGAAATC
The DNA here is from genome assembly GCA_937873135.1 of uncultured Scytonema sp. Lineage (GTDB taxonomy): Bacteria > Cyanobacteriota > Cyanobacteriia > Cyanobacteriales > Nostocaceae > Rhizonema. Next base: position 24,420 of record CALMVQ010000092.1, read on the forward strand.
CCTCCTCTAAGATGGCATGAATGTCTCGCGTTCCTGATAGAACCCGAAGAACCTGAATCTCGTCTTGCTTTAAGCGGTACACTAAAATATAGGTGGTCTTGCCGATTTTGGATGTATTCAGTTCACGAGTGCCGAACACTCTTCCTGGTTTACCCAAATTTGGAAACTGCTCTAGTTTATGAATAATCTCTCTAAGCTTGCTACCTACACGTTGCGCGGATTCAGGATTATCAGCAGCAATGTAAGCGCGAATCTCTGCTAAATCGAGAACCGCCAGTGAAAGGTATGTTATCCGCATGGTGCTGGCTGCTCATTCTCCGTTCCCCAAGAGGTAAGCCATGCGTCCACATCAGAGCCTTCTACCCACACAGCTTGATCGCTGTTTGCTAAAGCCACAGCTTCCTGAATTTGTTGAATTTGCCAGGACTGCTCTTCGACGTAAGCAGTAATTGCTTGTGCTGCTAGCCAAGACTTGCTTCGGTTAGTGCTTGCAGCGAGTGCTTCAAGTTTTCCCTTGACTGCGGCAGGCAGGCGAATGGTTACGGTTTCACTTTGAGACATAGGGAACTCTCAGAACAACAAATGAGTGCGTTGTACACATTGTACACATTTTATGCAAAACCTGGCTGCGGCTTTGTTTTGTGGTGGAATTTGATGAGTTAAGTAAGTCCAAGACTGTGATCAATGGGTTGATTTGGGCAATGACTCCTTTCATCACGCCTACATATGTGTCGCGATCGCCAAAATCACTTAGCAAGGTTAGGACTCTTACATGTTCTGATGTCATTCTTCAGTTCCAATACATAAATTCATCTTTTTTCTGTATCACAAGTAACGAAACATATGTTATGTTAGGAAAATAAGACATAAAAGGAAAAGTTATTTAGGGAAATTGCCATGAACGCTAGCAGAGCAGAAACTGCAAGAAAAGCACGAGAACTGCATCGGCAGAGTATTCACAGAAGCCTAGAGCATCGCTTGAAAGTAGCTAATGCCAAGGGCGATGAACAACTGATTCGTCAGTTGCAAGCTGAAATGAAGTATTTCAGCTAAATCATAAAGTTTTTTATTCATAGTTTTGTTGTGTTTAAGCCCGCCAATGCGGGTTTTTTGTATTTTCAGTAGGGGCGAACAACCGTTCGCCCTAACGGCTGTTCGCCTATTTACCTAAAAATTGCTGTAAAAACGGGGGATTCAAACTTGGACACTCAAGCAGTTTTTGCAATATTACCTACCACAGTACGCACCTTCCATATCAGCATAGCGGCGGATGTAAATAACACACCGAGTAAAAGGTTGTCCAAACTGATACTCTTGCCGCTTTCATTGACCAAAACACTTTCTAGTATTAGAGAAGGTAATAATATCCCAAGTGGAAGCAATAATCGATAAAAAGTTAACCTTTTTCTCGTCAAAGAAATGAGGAGCATCAAGCAAATACCCAGAGGAATAAACAAGAGTGCATAGTAATAAATTTTTTGCTCTTTGGTAATTAATTCTAGTAAATTCAAAGAATAAGAATTCTGTACTGTGTCCACGTAGACTCTGATAGTTGCTCCAGAATAAGTGAAAACTATGTGATGAGGATTAGTATCTGCAAAAATTCTCGGAATATTCAGTTTTAAATCTGACCCGTTTGCTCCAGTAATTGGTGTTCGTAACCGCAATTCTAAGTCAGTTCGCTGCTGTCCTATAGTAAGGTTGCGATGAGTGGGATTGCCCGAAACAGAGATGATGCGTCCGGGACCCGTTTGGGATAGATCGGCGGTAGCAACAGTAGTACTTATCGTAAATTGAGAGGTTTTTCGTATCCTTTTACTTAAGGAGGTAGCAGGAGTTGCCGTTTCCAGCCAATGAGTGGAACTCAAAGCAACTCCTTTCCCGTCTTGAACATCTGGTAGCTGCCCCCCCTGCGGCAAGAGTTCAGGAAGATTTTTAGTCTTATCCTGAAAACTTGTTGGACCTGTAAGTTGATAGGAAGCTACCAGAGAATTCTCGATTGTGTTCAAGTAATTTTTGCGAGAAAATAGTTGTAAAACTTCATTTTCCGAAATTGCCTTATCTGCAATATTAACTTCCGAAATATTCCCATGCCAAGCTCTATCACCTGTTTTTTCATTACCAAGAAGTAGCGGATAATTTAAACTCCAAGTACTCAAACTAGTTGCACTTAACCAGATGCTTGAGAGCAAAAATGATAAAACTATATATCCAATAATGAATAACATAATTTTGCTCACAGATTTGCTATAGCTACTATTCTCTATCCGCTTCAATATATGTATAACACCATATGGTTTCCACAGAGAAAAACAGATTAAACCCACAAAACCACCTATAGTATTGTTCAAAATATCTGCAAGAGTGGAGGTTCTTGAAGGTACGAAAACTTGGATGAATTCAATGATTGTTGATAAACCAGCACTAAAAACTATCACTGTTATAAATCTGCTTACCTGTTTCATTCTTGTTTTTCGCAAGAGACCAGTAAGACCGAAACCTAAAGGTGCAAACAATAAAATATTGTCTATTTCATCAGTGGCAAAACTACTGTTATCAAAACTCTCAAAAATTGTTTGTAGTGAAAAGTTATCTGGTAATGTAAAATTAAAGGGATAAAGTGTGCCTATAAAGATGACTAAAATGCTAAAAAATGTTAGGGAAAGATAATTTATGAATAGTTTATTAAAGTTGGAGATTTGAGTAAAAATATGGTTTCGATTCATAAGTTAATACATTACTAATATTATTGATATTTACATCACTGCTTTTTTAGTATGGTTTACTTATATGTAATAGTGGAAAAATAATGGTGAATCTTATGTAAAGATTTTATGAATGTAATCTTATACCAGTTCTATGTTTGCCATAAATCAGATCCCCGACTTCGTAAAAGTTGTCGGGGATCTTGTTTTTCACGAATGATTTAGGACTGCTATATCAGTAGCGCTTCATTAAGAGGACGTTTTAGAAGTGTCCGATATTTGTAAGAAAGCTCACAAGAGTATGGCTAAGATTTGTAGATATTATCAGCATGATGTATCGCAAATGACGTGTAGTAAGGGCGAACAGCCGTTCGCCCCTACCTCTATCTGTTGTCAGAGAATTTATTACAGGTGAGGGCTGCATATTATGTGTTTATTAATACGCAATTATTAGTCTATTGATGGGTAATATCATGTCCGGTAGCACAACCATAAGTCCTTTGAACCCCACCCCGCTTGTGGCTGACGCCAAAGCTCCCCTCCCCGCTTGCGTTCTCGGGGTTGGGGAGCCAGCACGCATGAGGCGTTTTCCCGCCGTAGGTGAGGAGCGTGGTGGGGTGCAGTGTTTACGGAAATTATGGGTAAGTACCCGGACATGATATAAAGGCGAGTGGACACAAGGGCGGACAAACACAGATAAAAAGTAAGTGTAATTATTTTGACCTTTTTTTGCAAGTGCAATACATCAAGGCGGCTAGACTCTATTTAAAATTTTGGTGCAAATATCAGGATTTTTGCCAGCACTTTACGTTTTTTTTAAAAAAGATGCTGCTATAATTATTTAGAACAAACTTACTCTTTTATGGAAGAGTAAAAATACTTGTTCAACGTGTAAACCAACCTCGCGCATCATGATTCAAGTCAGAAGCGGAAGAAGCTGGCTACAAGAAAGCCGTCATAAAAATCGGGGCAGTGTTTACTTATTTGCGCCGATGGTAAATTTTAATGTCATGGCTGAAGTCGGTGATACTCCCCCTTGATGCGTCTGTCGTTGGTGGAAAGTTTTCGCAATTTGGTTGTTAATCAGTTCGGAATGATACTGAGCAGTGTCATCCTGGTTTTTAGCGGAATATGAATTATAACTGCATATATCTATTTCTTGAAGAATTTGCTGGTAAATAAATTTAGCATTCTTTGTAGATAAATGGATACAACAGCATTAACCAATAATGCTGTTTGATCGCTCTTTTCCATTTGACTTGTAGTTGCTGCTAAAAAATTCCTGTTCACAACCGAACAAATGCTCGAAAATACCGCAGAATCTACTTCTGTTTTGAAGCTGGGTTAAAGCAATGTCCGTATTCATATAAATTTGGAGCTATCAGGCATGAATACTGAAAAGTCAATTTTTCAATTAATGCGAGTTTACTGGAAAGAATACCTGTTGACTGGTATTCTGGGGGGTTTGCCCAGTCCAATTGGTAAAGTTTTACGAAATTTCCTTTATCGCCCGATTTTTAGTCAAGTTGGAAAATCAGTTTATATCCAACCTAACGTCCGCTTTATCGGTACGGACAAGATTGGGATTGGAGATTATGTCCGCATATACAGCGGCACTTATATTAGTAATAAGGGTAGCAAAATTCGCTTTGAAAACAACGTATCTATTGACCACGGTGTAGACATTAGAGCCTACGATAAAGAAGGAGGTCATATCACTATTGATGAGCATACATATGTCGGACCTTATGTCTGTATGGCCGGTCCCGGTTTCATTAAGATTGGTAAAGATTGTATGGTTGCTTCGCACTCATCACTCTACGCCAACAATCACATCTTTGCAGATCCAGAACGCCCATTTCGAGAACAGGGTGTTAGTAGTGAAGGAATTGTGATTGAGGATGACTGTTGGCTGGGAACTGGAGTGAGAGTATTAGATGGAGTTACCATTGGAAAGGGAAGTGTCATTGGTGCAGGTTCGGTTGTCACTAAAGATATTCCCCCCTATTCAGTTGCTGTAGGTGTACCTGCACGAGTTATTAAAAGTCGTAAAGTGAAAAAGTCAGGGCTGATGCAAGTGTCAGGGGCGATTTGATCGTATACGTAATTGGGAAAAAAGGTACTAGTACAACAAGGCAAAAGTAAAAAGTAAAAAGTAAAAAGAAAGAACACTTATTCTGTAAGCTTTTTATCTGTTTCAGATGGGTGGTTTATTTCCGCCGCTTTGTACTAGTACAACAAGGCAAAAGTAAAAATAAAGAACACCTCCGCATATAAGCTTTTTACCTCTTTTAGATAGGTGGTTTCTTTCAGCCACTGTGTACTAGTACTTCTACGCGGAATTAAAAATTAAAAAAGCTTGAATTGTAGGCAATAAGCAATTCCAAATGGTAGCTTTATTTCCGCCACCGGATATTAGTAATTTTTCTTTGTTCCTATTATTCATTCCCTATTTCATACTTACTTTAGTAAGCACCTGTCTTTTGTATGACAACTTTTACAGTTTTCAGCAAAATATTCACATCTAGCCACAGCGACCAATTTTCGATATATTTAAGATCTAATTTCACTGCATCTTCAAAGTTCTTAATATTTGAACGACCGGAAACTTGCCACAATCCAGTGATTCCAGGCAGAACTTCTTGGCGGATAAAATGCGTTGAGTGGAACTTTTCGACATCTCGGATAGGGAGAGGACGCGGACCGACTAAACTCATTTCTCCAAGTACAACATTAAACAGTTGCGGTAATTCATCTAAACTGTAGCGGCGTAGAAATTTACCGACTTTTGTGATGCGAGGGTCATTTTTAAGTTTAAACAAAACACCATCCTTAACTTCATTTCTTGCTTCTAAAGATTTTTGTAAATTTTCGGCATTAATCACCATAGTCCGAAATTTCCAAATTTTGAACTTTTTAGAATGCAGACCAATTCTTTCTTGTTTGAAAAAGACTCCTCCAGGAGAGTCAAGCTTAATCAGTAGAGCAATCAAAAAATAAAGGGGAGAGAATACGAGCAGTAAGATAATAGAAGCACAAAGGTCAAAACACCGCTTTATCCAAAAATCTGTGCCAGCGATAATTGGTGCTGGAATTGAGAGACAAGGAACTTCGCCAATCATCCAAGACACGGATTTAGGATAGCGAAGTATGTTCTGTGTTGGTAGAATTCTTAGAGTAATACCAGCTGTATGGAAACACCAGCAAACATAGAGACGATTTTTGATAGAATTCCAAGAAACAAATACTTCTACAATACCATGTTGATGAAGATATTCCAACGTTTCGTCTCGGTTGGCTCTGTCAAGACAGTGAGAGTAGTCTATTCCCTGTATGGTGTAGCAATTTTCTTGTTGTATTAACCGAATGTGTTCGTCTTTTTCTTTTACCTCTGTAATGAGAAAAGCGGGATAACGGATTGCTCCTTTTTTGCGAAGAAATCTAGTGACAACATCAAATATTAGGCGTTCTGTACAGACAAATGATACAGACAAAAACCAAAAAATGAGAAAGATCGAGCGAGAAACGTAGTGATTTGGTTCGTAAAGAAAAGCAATCAGTAGTAAGAAAAGTTCGGAGAGCGAGACGGCTTTGAATATAGCTGGATAGTTCCGACGATGAATACCGGCTTGATATATTCCTTGGGAAGCTATCATCCCGATTTCAACTATAAGCGTGAGCAGCAGAAAAGATGTTTTTTCTGTCCAAGGAGACTCTAATGGAGTGCCATAAAATACTGCCAGCTTCCATGCCAAGCTCAGAGCAATAACATCAAGAAAAATCAGTATTACTAACCGCAGTAACTTTATAGCTAATCCTCTCTGTATCGTTGTGCCTTTCGCTGATCTTAAGTCAGGTTTGAGACTTACTACAGGTATTGTTCTGGAAGCCACTATTTCTATTCCTCATTTATAATGTTATGCTCACTGAATAGCTAATTGCTAACGTTTTGAAGCGCGATCAAACGCTCTGGCCATAGCATTCCATGCCAACTTGGGTTTGAAGTTAGAGTCGAGTGGTAAGGGACGCACGGGTTTACCATCAGGACGGGCATTATACTTTGAGTTCCAGGTGTAGCGATCGCTCAATCCCCAAGTGAGTACCGCAATGACAGCTTTCTCATCCAGCACGACAGAAAGATAGTCTTCAAAGATACCGGCAATGATGCGATCGCGAACAACAGGAGATAAAGGTAATTTTTGGTCTATCACATCTAACTCGGTAATCAGAATTTTTAGACCCAAACTAGCAACATCAGCGAGAAACTTTCGTAGTTTTTTCGGATTGAAACGGGTTTCATCTCCTAACAAGTGAGATTCAATCCCAAGAGCATGAATCGGAGTTCCTTTAGATTTCAACCGCTCTAACAGTTTCAGAACAGTAGTTCTTTTAGCTTCATCTTTAGGGGTATCATACTCTAGCATGGCATCATTGTATACTAGTAATGCTTTAGGGTCAGCTTCAGCAGCAACCCGATAAGCAAGCTCAATGTAGTCTGGACCTAAAAAATTCAGCCAGGGTGAGTATTGTAAGCCATCAGATCGCCCGTAATCTGGTTCGATTCCCTCGTTAACTACATCCCAAGAGTGTATTTGACCAGCATAGTGTTTAGTCACAGTTGTAATATGTTCCACCAGAAATTTTTCAGCATTCTGGTGGTTAACTATCTCGTTAAACCACTCAGGTAGAGCCTGATACCAGACTAAGTTGTGTCCTCGAAAAAGCATCCCATTTTGCTGAGCAAACTTAGCTAACCAATCTGCTTTAGTAAAGTCAAACTTATTTGGAGACGGGCGCAACGCAACCCACTTGAGTTCCCCTTCCGGTACTAAAATCCTGCACTCTTGTGCAAAGCGAGTTGCAAAAGTCGGATCAGAGGAGAGTCTATCTGCACCACCTGCTGCCCCATAAATCAATCCTTTAGTCTCAGCACGCTTTCCTAAAGTCGCTTTGCCAACAACTTTAAAGTTTCTTTGTAGATTGTCAAGTGATCGCTTGTGGTGTTGATATCCAGTAGCTGTAGCAATAGTTCCTACGCCTGTGAGACTGCCTAAACCCAGCCATAAAGCACGTCGCCTACTCACTAATCTATTAAGCATTGAGTATTTCCCGTATAAATAGTCCAGCGACAAACCAAGGCTCTACTAAGTAACGCCTCCAGAGTCTTTTTGGCTCACTAAACAAGCGATACAACCATTCCAAGCCCATCTTTCCCATCCATCGAGGTGGAGTGGGAATAGCTCCCGCAACATAGTCCATACAGGCTCCACTCGGTAGAATGGCATGAGCATGAATCTGCTCCAAGTTGTCTAAAATCCAATACTCTTGGCGTGGCATACCCATTCCCACCATCAAGATATGAGGTTGATAAGCGTTAATTTCTGCTAGAGTGGCACGGTTTTCTTGGCTACTATTGATATAGCCATGAGCTGTCTTAATCTGTAAACCTACAAACTTTCGCCGGAGAATGCTTGCTCCGCGTTCCGCCACTCCTGGGTTAGATCCTAAGTAGAACACGCGCCAGCCTTTCTGGGCAGCTTCAGACATCAAAGGCCATACCCAGTCAGCATAAGTGACTCGTTGCTCTCGCTTCAGTGGAAACGAGAGCAATTTCCCTATGAGTACCAAAGGCATACCATCTATATGTGCATAGTCTGCTTTGGCATAAAAGAGTCGCATTTTGAGGTCGTGATGGTAAAGATAAAGGCTGTGCAAGTTGTGATTGGCAACAATCCTCTTTTTCTTTTGTTCGATAGATTCTGCGATTAACGAATTCAGTTGAGGAATGGAAAATGCATCAACTTGAACACCAAGAAATTTGTAGGGCGATCGCGTCATAGATAGTACTTGCCATAAATTTGGGATTTAGTAAATTGGCAAAGAAATTTCTTGCCAAAAGGTGTAGATGCTAAGTGAAAAAACTTAGAAAGTGCTGCGTTTTGTCTACCGCTCGAGAGTTGCCTTTATAGATGAGCGTTGTTTCAAAATCTGCTCAACACCTTCAACTAAAACCTGAACTCTAGCTTGCCAACTGTGATGAGTTTCTATCTCTTGGCGAGCCAAGTATCCCATCTCAGGTAACAAGCTTCTGTGATCAAATGCTTCAACTAAAGCGCGTTTGAGATCGTCTTTGTCACCAGAACGAAATAAAAAACCTGTTTTTCCTTCACAAACCAACCGTTGAGCATCCTCAAAAGCTGAAGCTACGACTGGCTTTGCCATCGCCATATATTCGTAGAGTTTCATCGGTGAAAGATACATTTTTCCCATTTGTAGCGGAACCTGTCCGGAGTAACCTACGTCAAATCCAGATATATACTGCGGCACATCTGACCAAGGAACTTGACCGATAAAAGCGACATAACTAGAAAGACCTAGTTGCTGAGCATGGTTTTTCCAGATATCTTTCATTGAGCCATCCCCTACCACGACGAGTGATAAATCCAGCCCTTGATCTCTTAATTCCGACAAAGCGTCAAGCAATAGATCCAACCCAGCCCAGGCATATAAACTGCCAACAAACCCGACTGTAAAACCTGTAAATATTCGCTCTTGCTGATGGCGCTTGGGGTCAATAAAGTCAGTATCTACTGCATTTGGGACTAAAACTATTTTTTCAGGAGGGATGCTAAAATCGCGAACCAAAATTTCCTTCAAAGTTTCGCTCACGCAGGCTAAAACATCACACGAGCGATATGCTGAAATCTCCAACCATCGAGCTAAGCCATCTAATACTAAAGCTTTACGTTCGGCTTTAGCTTCATAGAACAGCAGTGCTTCAGTTTGTAAAATCCACGGTATTCCACGCTGTTTGAAAATCCAGCCGAGACATTGGAGGGTTGCAGTGTACTCATAAACCCAATCCACTTGATGACCGAGTTCTCGCCAACTTCTCCATGTATTGATAACACCAAGTCCCAAACGCACTAAGTCCACTGCTAGCGTGCGGAAAAATCCACTGCTGATTGCTTTCCCAGAACCCTTTGCAGACCATTTTTTAGGAGTTCGATCTCCCACGATAAAAGGCTTAACTTCCCAATTTAGTGATTCAAAACCCTTTACCAAGCCCAAAATACGGGAGCGAGGACCAGACATTTCTGCATCAGGACGAGTTGAGATGCGTGGTGCTCCTGCTAGAAAACCAAGCTGCCGATCCATCTAACTACTCCTGCCTTTGATATTAAGCATATGCGCCTTCAATATATGTACTTTTTTTAAGCATTCAGCTATCAGCAAATCCATAAAGCAATAAAAAAACCAGGTTTCTTGGAGAAACCTGGTTTCTGGGTTGATACTTCACTGAACAGTTTTGAACTATAAAGAGAAAGCTTTTTCTAAATCTTCAATTTGAGATGTCCATAAGTTCTCTAATTTCAGAAAACGAGAGTGAATACCATCCGGTGGTGCAAAGTATTTTTCCATCAGTTCCTCTGGCTTTTTACAATCACCACTCTCTTGAGAAATAAGCTGAGATATGTAAGTGCAATAACCTAGCCTGAGATGATTAATTTGTTTCAGGGTTTGCTCTCGGATCTCTTGTGGTATAGGTTTTAATTGCTTCCAATTTTGAACGGCTTGGGCAACTGCTTCAGGTTGCGGGGGTACAATGAGCGAATTTTGCATGGTGAAGAATTCATCACGTCCACCTTTGCTTGGTGTACTAACAATAGGAATTCCACTAAGTAAGTATTCGCATGAGGCAAACATTGCTCCTTCTCTTGCCGAAAGACACAAACCAGCATAGGACTGATTGTACTTTCTGGCTAACTCCGGACGCGAGATAAACTCTTTGTTGAACTCTGCATGTTTTAACTCAGGACAGAAAGCATGCAAATCACCTCCATAGGATACAACCATCAAGCGTTCTACATTTTTTGCCAGCCAGTGACGCTTAAAGGGAGTCAACCGCGCAGTGTAGATTGCATCGTAGATCTTTGGCTCATTATGCGGTTGATACAAATGCTCGTTTACGTAGATATTGTGATTGAAATGTGCCCCACGAACGGAAAAACGTTTTCGTAATTCTTCTTCGTCAGATGCATTTACCATTAAATGGTGTGTTCTACCCTCGAAAGTATGCAGAATTTCCTTTACCTTACGTCGAGACATTTGACTCCATGTCCCAGCCCATCCCGGAAGATGTTCTAAAACGTGTTTTGGACGAAACCATTTAGGTAAAGGTTGATAGGTTAATTTCTGTCCTTGATAGAGCAATCCGCCTAAAAAAGGGTAAGTTCCAATAAAGGAAACAATAAGTGGTTGAGTACTAAGAATGTAAAAACCGTGAAACAACATAAAAAGTTTTCATCCTTCCAATTAAAGTAGAGGGATTTCATGAAACGTCTCTACAGGTTCTTCTTTAGAAGATTTTTCCGAAAAATGCCGCCAGAAGTTACTAAAAAACCCTTCATAAGATAACCACTCTTGCCACAGTTCGCGACACTTGTATTGCAGTTCTACAAACTCTTGATTTGAAAGATTGTTGTGAAACTCTGCCACTCTTTCAGCAATTTGCGGTAAGTCTTTTTCGTCTAACCAAACACAATATTTTTTCCAGTCAATTTTGAAGTCATAAGATAGGACACAATCAGTATCAACAAAGATGGGAATGCGGCCAAAGCAAAATGTTTCAAACACCCTGAGAGAACTGTTTCCCCAACCACGGCAGCAAAGAATGTAATCACTTTCAACCATATTCTGGACATATTCGAGGCGTAGCTTGAGCTTTTTCTCAGAATCGTTGGTATCACCATAAAATACCATGTTGTCGCGAATTTTAAAATTTTGCTTAACGAGCGGACTGTCGTTCAGATACTTCAAGGCTTTATATCGTAAGTTATATCCCTCATGAATTTTATAGGATGAACCACCACTTGCGAGCATTGCTCCTTGACGAATCACTTCTTTAAGCTTTCTTGATAAACTACTTTGAGTGGCATAACCATCAAATCCCACAACAGGCTTTTCTTGTTTCTGCCGAATGGGAAGTTCATTTGCCAAATAATATTGAACTAGGTCTTCGTATAATATGGTAAAGATAAAATCCTTAGGTTGCCGTTGAGAGCCTATAAGACAGAAACGAAAAACAAAAGCATCCTCAATAGGAATTTTTTGATGGTAAATATCACCACTATAAAAAATTACAATTTGCTTTCCAGCTTGTTTGACCTTTTGGGCAAATTGAATGCCTAAATCCAATGCGGATTTATTAATTTTATCTTTCCAGGAGTGTCCTGTGACATCTACCCAGTCAAAGGGTAAAACAGCAATATCTGCTTCTTCTAAGGAAGACATTTCAAACAGCGAGTGACTGATTTTCGCATAATTAGTGAGTCTTTTCTCCCAAGGAGGAAGATCTTCTTCTGTTTGTTCTAACCAGAAAGGTTCTAGCATCAAGGTTGGACGGCTTCCTATAGGAAGATACCCCTGATCTGAAAATATTTTTAGTTTCATTTGATAAGAGTTGATTTATTGTTCTATTTCGTGGCAAAAAGCAGGCGATGCACTCAAATTTTTGTAACCAATAACTGCACGTAGGTAAGGTAAAATCCAATAAAGAAACCAGAAAGGACCAGAATGTCGCCTAGTGAAAACAGTCCATGCCTTAATAGGAAAACCTTTGGGTTGAAGCGCCTTTCTTAAGCGATCGCCAACTGCAAGGTTAGTATCCGCCCAGCTTCCTCGAACGGGATTTTTACAGCAAGCCCCGATAAATCCAGGTGCTATCCATATTGAACAACCCAACTTTCGCGCCCTTAGTCCGTAATCCATATCTCCTAAACTATGGATAAAAGCAGAATCTAAATTTCCAACTAAATTGGTAACTAAATTGGGAATGAGGACGCAATTGCCGTACATTGTGTCGCACTCTTGAATTTCTTGAGTGGGCGGTAAAAATTCATACTTATTGGAGTACCAGCGAGAAGATCGTACAGCACCACCATAAGTGGGTTCACCTGTGACGGCATCTTGCGTTGAGCCAACAATTATAGAGTTGGGTGAACCTTTCTCTGCTAAGGAATGATAAGTATCAAACAATTTGCTTAAGGCATTCGAGTCAAGTATTGTGTCATCATTTAGCCAAAGATAGTAGTCATAAGTCTGCTTCAAAGCTTCGGCAAATGCCAGTTGCATTCCTCCTACCCAAAAAAGGCTGCCATTGCCTTTGAGGATTTTGACTGCTGGATAATTTTCCTTAACTGCATCTGAGGTGCCATCTAAACTACCATCATCAACTAGGTAAACATCAAAAGTAAAATCCTGTTGATAAAGCGCTCGCAAACAAGCTAAAGTTTTCTCTCGTCTGTTGTGGCAGGTCATCAGCACGGCTAAATTGATACAATCCATCTTATCCTCCTCAAAAGTTTTTTGCTTTTTCAGGCAAGCCAACTTAGTTTTTAACCGTCTTTCAACCTGCCATGTTTGCTTCACCTAGTACCAAGTGTGAATTTCTTCTCATGCGACTATACTCCAAGGCAGATGAAAAGGCTATGGATGCCTGAAGTATCCAAAATATACTACTTGTTGATAGAAATGTTTTTGCTTCACTTAGATTTACAGTAAGCACAATTCCCATATATACCAGCATCCAAAAACTCTCTACTGTTTGGGTTGATATCAGCAATTTGATAATTCTTTGGAGCACAAAAAACATATCAATTATAAGTAGTGTTAACCCTATTAAACCCAACTCCAAAGTAATTTCTAAAAAGCCATTGTGAGCGTGAAATTTCCCCTGACTAGTTAATTCATCAAATGCTGCCCAGGTATTTTTAATGATGTAACCACCTGCATCTGACATCCAGAAACCCGCATATCCATAACCCAGCAATGGTCTTTCCGAGATTTTTTCTATCACTAGAGTCCATAATGGTATGCGTCCATTGAATTCAATATCTTTACCAAGAATATCAACAACGATTGTTTCTAAATTACTAATAACTATAGATGCCGTACCAATACTAACAAGCAATATTGTGAGTATAAAAACTATCCTAACTGTAGATTGTTTTTTTGCAACTTTATAAAGTGGAAAAAGGAGTATTGGAAGTAATAATACGAGCAAACTTGTTCTGCTTGTTGAAAGCACAATTAGGGAGAATGTTAGTAAAAAGAAAGGTATATTAACCCAACGCTTCTGCTGTTGGCTAAAGATATTAATTAGAAAAAGTGAAGCACCTAAACCCATGCTGCGACCTAAATATTGCTTGTGTGCATAAATACCTTGCCAAGTGGTGACATTATTAGTTATGGAAATTCCGTAAGATGGATTTACGATACAAATAATTGTGCTAATAATAGCTATTAAAGCTATTGTCCAAGACAGTAAATTCATCTGCTGTCTCATTGTATATCGTGTTGTTAAATATGCTGCGAATAATGTTGTACGGACTAATGCTCGAATTTGGGTAAAAGTCTCAGATGGAGTTGCCGACCAAAAAAAAGAAAAACAAGCAAATCCAACTAAAACCAATAAAAGTTTTTCCTTAGTTAAAACATAAGCAACCCGTTTCCACTGCCTCCCAACTAAAAGAAATACAATGCCGTAGCTAATTAAATTGATAATAATGTTTAGGGAAGAAGGTATATTGAGAATGTCACTAGAAATCAATAAGACAATAACACTTCCTGTTTCTATCTTACTCAAGAACTCCTTAGATTTATTATTCAAGCTTTCTCTCCGTCTCTCTAATATCAGGTTCTAAATGGTAAGCCTGAGCGCTCGAAGTGCCGTAAGCTATAGCAGTCCTAAGTCATTTATGCAAATGTAAGTTTACTACAACCGAACTGTAACCCCTCCAAGGGGAACGATTAAAAAGTAAAAAGTAAAAAGTAAAAAGTAAAAAGAGAATCCCCATAATTAAAATTAGGGGATCTTACGCTCACCTTTTTTGCTCGCACTATGTGTCCCTTTAAAAATTTTTTTTTGGTTTTCCATCGATTTGGGGGCTTGAAACCGTTTTTTCTTTTTCGTTATGAGTGCCTTTTAACTTTTAACTTTTGCCTTGTTCTGTCATGCAAGCTGATAGCTAAAGGCTAAATGCTTTCAGTTCACGAAATATAGATGAATAACGATTTGCTTGAATTTCAATAGTAAATTCTTGCTCAACTTTCTCACGAGCGCGGTGTGATAATTTCTGATACCTACCTGGATTTTCCAGCACCCAAACAATACCTTGAGCCAAGTCTTCAACATTATAAGGTTGAGCAAGATAACCATTTTTCAAATGCTCAATCAGATCTGATATACCACCAATATTAAAAGCGACACAGGGTGTTCCGCAGGCGATCGCCTCCATGACTGTATTGGGCAAGTTATCTTGTGTAGAAGGCAGCACAAAAACATCGGCGGCTGAATACAATAAAGCTAGAGACAAATCATCATTGAGCGTACCAAAATAGTTCGCTTTTAAACCAAAATCAGGTGGGATTTCAGGTTCAGATGTCCCGAAAATCACAACCTCCAACTTATCTTTCCAGCTAGATTTACTCAAATTTTGTAGAGTAGGTTGCAAAAAATGAAACCCTTTTCTTTCCTCGCTGGTTACCAGTAGCGATCCGAAGAGGATGAGTTGTTTGTCTTGAGGTAAATTGAGAAGTTCTCGTGCTAAATATCGATTGATAGGTTTATACTTTTGAGGATCGATCCCATTAGGAATGACTTCGACTGGGAAATTTTGAAAAAGTGAACTTGAATTGGCACACTTTGCTAACCAATTGCTTGGTGTCACTATAGTTAGATTCAAATCTCTCCAAGCTTTTGCTTTGCGTTGCCAAACCCAGTGGGATAAATCCCAGTTGTTATTGCTTTTCAGCAAAGGACAATAACCGCAAGATTTTGTATGGCGATCGCACTCCCCACTATAATGACACCCCCCAGTAAATGCCCACATATCGTGAAGAGTCCAAACCAATGGACGCTTGAGCTTGGCAATTGTCTCAATTTGCATGAACCCTGCACTAATCCAATGTAGATTGATCACATCTGGATTAATTTGAGTGACTGTAGGAATAACTTTATCTGGCAACCATTGAAGGGAAAAGGTCGTTTTACTCCGCTGACGATAAAACTTTAACGGCAAGGCATCAAATGTTAGCTTTGCCTTTGCGATACCTTGAGATAGTCTAATTTTAGGTGCAAATACTGTTTTGTCATCACTATATTTCTCTTGTACCAGCATCTGTGAACTGACACCAATATCCTTTAATCCCTGATGCAAACGATAGGTAGCCCGAGCCGCACCACCAAGAATATCATGGGTACTGAGGAGCAAGACTTTCATAATGGAAGAAGTTAGCAATTTGGTAAGGCTCAGATTCCCGACTTCTTAAAGAAGTCGGGAATCTTATTTATATTTAAGTATTTTCTTGATTCTTTGCTTGATAGGGTGAAGCCAACTTTCTTTAAACAGAGTGCTTTGGGTAAAATTATCTGCTTTAAGATTGCGAATCATGAAAGGCGGATGCTTGAGAGGAAATTCCATTGCTTCTGTAGGTAGACTGTTGTATTTACTTCTTGACTGAGAAGTAAAATGAGTTGAGTCTGGCCCAAAGCCAATATTAGAAATTAAATTCACAGCAGAGATAATTCCCAAGCTATTCTGTAACCAACAGGCAAACGTCCATTGATAATCCCAGGTTATCCCTAAAGGATTATCGTAACTATTCTGAAAAACATGATTCCAATAGTTGATAGCCTCATTGTCTCTGAGGATGTCTTTCAGAAGTCCTGCCGCTTTAATCTCTGGCCAGAGTTTCATATAAAGATCGTAGTTTTGCCAAGCACGTCTCCAGCTTGCCCAGCCCCAGCAGTGATTGTAATGAGAAAAATAGTAACTGTAATTAGTTCTTCTTTGACCAAATTGAACATTTTGTCCGGAAATTGATGCCACTCGGTTATCGTATCTATATTTATCCAATAATTCTTCACAGAAGGGGAAAAATGTCGGATGAGGTACACAATCATCCTCTAAGATAATCACCTCTTCAACATTGCTGAAAACCCAGTCTAAACCACTATAAATACGTTGAGTAACGCTTAAGTGTGTTTCAGAGTAGTTCTTGATAACTTCACAATCCCAATCTACTTGCTCAATAATTGCACGAGTTGCCTCACACTTTTCCAATTCTCCAGCAACTTCAGTCCGGGGTGCATTTGCAATGACAAAAAGTTGCCGAGGTTTTGCTTGGCGTATGGCTTCAAATACTTTTTCAGTTGTATGGGGTCGCTTAAAGATAAATAGTGCTACTGGAGTTTTCATAAAATATCTTGGTATGCGGGCAACTCAGAGTCTTTAGACTATGAGAGGGAAGTGACTCGGGGGATTTTAATCGCCGGAGGATTGCTAGATATCACTTTTTTCTAAAATCTTTAATATATCCACCGAGTCTAATCAATAAACTAGGTAAGATCAGAGAATTTGTTTGTCTGATAAAAAACGGTCTCGTTTTTGGGAAGAATCCACCTGCAAGGTATGAAGCAACACACTGAGCAATCAGAGTGGCAATAGCCGATCCTACACCTCCATAACTCTTAATCAAAATGAAGTTCAGACTCACATTGACAACAGCCCCGATCGCCGTTGAGATAAATGCAAACGGCATAAGATTTTCTGAGGTTGTCCACAAACTTCCTACTAAACCAGATGAGACAAATATTCCCGTCCAAATGTGAATAGTCAGTATAGCTGCTGCCTCCTGATAACTTTTGCCATACAGCATAACTATGAGGTGTTCTGAGAATAATGTTACTAATATGGCAACTGTATAGGATATGATTGACAGGAAATCAAGAACTTTTTGCAAACGCTCATAGTACAACTGAGTACTTTCTTGCTTCGCTGTTATGATCGATGGAAAGACTGAACTAGTTACTGCCAGAGGTACGAAATACCACAGTTCTGATATCTTTACTGCTACTGAATAGATACCTACAGCGCGATCGCCAATCATTTGTCCGAGCATGAGCTGATCTATCCGCATCAAAATCATAATCGCAAAACTCGAAAGGATGAGTGTCCAGCTATCTTTCAGTAACTCCTTGGCACAACGCCAGCTAAACTGCCAAGCTGAGAACAAATACTTTTTAGTGTGGTATGCAATCACCAAACTTGTAGCGTTCAAAGCAAATTCGGCTGAATAAACCCAAGCAAAGAGAATTAATGTCGCATGTGTTTCAATCAGTATGACTCTGGCGCAACTAGCTATCATTAATGCTACATTCTTAAACAAGACTACGTATTTTGACTGGATTTGTGATTGGAACCAGTATTCAATCACATAAAATGATTCAAACAACATTCCACCGGCAATAATTCCCACCAGCCAATGCGTTAAAGTGTCGCCTGGGCGAATAATGGAGATGACTGCGATCGCCGTAATCACAACTATGACTTGAGCCATCATCTTCAGGACAAAGGATGTGCCTAAAATCTCGTCCTTAGAAGATGGTTGGCCGACAATATTGCGTACAACAATGCTATCTAGTCCCAAATTAGCAACAGTATCAAATATCCCAGTAAAAGCAAGCGCGTAATTATAAATACCAAAATTATCAGGTCCTAAGTAACGAGCTACCCAAACCCCTACCAACAGTCCAATAACCATCCGGACAATTTTATCGGCAAACAGCCAAGCTGTATTTCCAATAATTTTCAGCAAGTTTGGACTCAGTTTTTGGGTAACTGTAGATAGCTTATTAAGCATTTCGTGATCGTTTCCTCAATAAATCCTGGAGTAGGGGCAGAAGAATTGCTTCTGTGTCTGTGTGATCTTCTTCACCGTTCTTCTTTAATATGAGGAGCAGCAAGAGTCTTAGGTATCGATGTTGGTAACATAAACTCTGGTTCAACTTGAGCTTTCGTGTAGTAAAAGTCGCTTTCGGGTTCGTGTTTCACATTCACACCGTTTAATACCATACCTAAGACATTTTGACCTGACTGAGTCAAAAACTCTTTAGCCACATTGGCACTTGCGGAGTTAATCACCCCAGGACGAACCACCAGTAATAAACCGTCAGCTAACTTGCTTAAAATAGCGGCATCTGCCGTTCCAGATAAACTAGGAGTATCAAAAATTACACAATCGTATCTTTGAGTTAAACTAGCAACTAATAAAGCCATTCGCTTGGAATCTAACAGTGCAACTGGGTTAGAAGGTATGACTCCAGAGGGAAGAACGTGCAGGTTGGGTATGACTTCCTGCACGATCTCATGGATCGGAAGTTGGTTAACAATAATGTTCGACAAACCCAATGTATTTGCCATTCCCCAGACATGATGCTGCACGGGATGACGCATATCGGCATCCACTAGCAGCACCCGACGCCCTACTTGTGCCATTGCTACAGCTAAATTTGCTGCCACCTCAGACTTTCCTTCTTTGGATACGGCACTTGTCACGGCGATCGCTTTGATTTCCTGAGCCTCTGAGCTTAAAAACTTCAAATTTGCTTGGAGCATTTGGTATGCTTCCCCAAGAGGAGAGTGAGGAACGTCCCTGCCAATAATTCTCGGAAGTGATCGCTCTAACCTTTCAAGCTTGGAAGAACTTTTTTTCCCCTTGCTACTGACTGAAGGAATCACACCCAGCAGGTTGTATTTGAAAAGTTCCTTGGCTTCTTTAACCGTTTTCACAGAACGATCAATCAAATCCAAACTGAAGGCTGTAATTATACCAAGCATCAGACCAAGAACGACTCCACCGCCGATTACCATGCTTTTTCCTACACCAGTTGGTTGATCTGGTACTACCGCAGGGGAGAGGATCCGAGCATTTCCTACATTCTGGTTTTCTGTAACCTGGATTTCTTGCAATCTTGTCAAGAGTGTTTCATAAGTCGTTTGCGCTGCTTTCAGCTTCCGTTCAAGCTGTCGCTGATTTTGTTCTAACTTAGGCAAGACATTTGCGCGTTCTTTGTAAACTGTTCGCTTATCAGCCAGTGTCGTAATTTGTTTTGCCAAACCGACGCGTTCTGCCTCTAAGCGAGCATAATCTTCCAATAGTTTTTCTCGCAGTGCCCCTGTCTGTAAATCACTCTGAGAAATTTGCTGATCGCTTCCCACTGCCTGCTTTGTCCGTTGTTGGAGTAAGTTGTTGAGAGCAGTGACTTTTTCCTCCAAATTAATGATTGTCGGATGTCCGGGCAGAAGAGTGGTTCGCGCCACCGTCAGCTGGCTTTGCGCTTCTTGAAGTTGAACAAGTGCTTGCTGAACTCCTGGTATTTGACTCAATGAAGTCGCGGTTAAAGTTTGCTGTGAATCAATTTTTGCCTGATTTTGGATCTTTTTTAACCGAGCGTTAACATCTCCCAGTTGAGCTTGGGCTTGAGAAATTTGCTGGTTTAATTTAGAAATGTCCATAACTGCTGCGGTTGCTTCTTCTTGTAGGGAGATAATTTGATTCTCCTCTTTGAATTTCCGCAAAGCTAATTCTGCTTGTCTGACTGCTATTTCCGTTCTAGGTATTTGTCCCAGAATAAATTCGCGTGCTGAAACTGCCTCTTCTCGATTTGCTCCTATATTATTTCTGATATAAGCCTGCATGACTGTATTGACCACTGCTGCTGCTATTTTTGGATTGTTATCAGCATAGGTGACTTGCAAGACTTCAGTTCCTTTTGCCCCTTCTACCTTGAGTTGTTTGGTCAAATCTCGAATTTTGAGGGGTTTACCTTGGTCATCTTTAAGATTAAGTTCTCTAATGGTTTCTTTCATAACTGGAACGGATGTAACGATTTTTGCTTGAGTATCTGATGGATTGTTGTTAATCGTTAAAGAATCTATCCGTCCGATCCCTTCCCCTAAGCCTGTGAGAGAGGGGCTATGATTTGTCTTAATTAAAAGACTTCCTTCAGCTTTGTAGGCTGGTTTGAGTGAAAGTGCGAACAAGGATGCCAGGGTAGCAACAGTTCCAAACACCGAGACTGCTGGCAACCAGCGTCGTTGCAGAACTTGAAAATGTTTTTGAACATCAATCTCTTCAAAATTTGGTGTAGGCTCCATAGTTGACCGTTCTGATACATTGAATTGTGACTGTAACTGGCTTAACCTCTAAACTGGAAATCTTTGCTGCCGTTATAGCCAACATTCCGTGCATGTTTGCGAGTAAACTCACCAACAGACGGATTTCCTTCTGGGTTCATGACACCCACTACTTGCTGCCAAAGTTCTGGAGATGCTACTGATAAATGATAAGTGCGATCGCTCTTTTGAATGTGATACCATATTGTCTGATTGCAATCGTCACACCAGAAGCCTTCTAACCATTCACCTTCTAGTAACACTGTAGTTTTTGTCGCCATTAACCTACGAGCACTCTGCTGTCCTACCCCTCGAGTCAGGAGTTGTCCAACGCGATCTGCAAACAATGAATACTTTGGACTTACACTATGGAGATAGCATCCGTGAATTGGACAATAAATAGCCCGCCTTTTTGAGCGCTTCCGATTTCGGTCACACCTTCTCTGCAATTCAACCTCCTTCCTATGCCAACATACGTTAAGAAGAAATCAGTTGTCAGAACTTCTCCGCCCTTGAATACATCCCCACAAATAAATGCGCGGAGATTTAAGCGAGACGCAAAGCTAGTTTTTGTTACTTCCCCCTACTCTTTTCATTTTTATTTCTCATCTTTATTTTCTGAGTTAGTATCCGCTTAAATACTTGTTATTAAAGCTACAACACTGAACCGCAGGCGGTTCGGTGTCGGGAAGCCAGTGCGCCCTTGGTGGTTTCCCTTTGCAGGCACTTGGCTCCCGTTGTCGTATAAGAGCGTAGTGGGGTTCAGTGCTTGGGATAATTCGAGAGTGATTATCCGGACTTTATCTGAGTTCTTTCTTCAAATTACTAGTATTCAGCTAAATGATTGTGCATAAAAAATACCCCTCTAGGGGCAGTATTTGGTCATCGGTTTTTTTAAAGTTTCTAATTTTGGTTACACTATCTCTGCGATTCGACCTTCTTTAATCTGTAAACACATTACAAATCAAGAAGGTTACGTTGGAGGGACTGAGATCTCAAGGACCATCAAAGCCCAACTCCAGGCCTTAAAAATGAGCTATTTAAACTAGGATGACAATTGGTAGATATCACAATGCTACTTACAAATCACACCATAGTGAGAGCAGCATAGTACTTTCTCTAATTTTAACACACACCTGGAAAATTGGAAAAATCTATACATTGCAACATTCAAATGCAATACATTAAATATTTTCCACATCTGGATATATATTACCTGATACTTGATATATATGTAACAAGCTTTGATGGTTTTATTATATTTTTTTATATATAAACCTCATAATGCCGATATTGTGTCCTTTAAACCGTATAGTCCTGATCCCAAAACTCTGACTCTCTCCGAATCAGGAACGCCTATCGCCTCAACGGGAGCCAGTGCAGGCATAAAAGCATTGGGGAACCGAACGTAGTTCGTCCGGAGGGAAACCCTCCTTACGACTTCTAGGAGTGCACCGCGCTAGCTCCTCAGGACTCAGCAACGCCAGTCGCCTCAACGGGAGCCAGTGCTGTTCAAAGGAGCGTCTGTGCTCCTGAGAAGACGGAGAGCCAGTGCACTCCTATATTGCGTTGGGGAACCCCCGCACGGCGCTGGCTCCTCAGCACTCCGCACTCATTTATGCCTTTGGCTTGTAAGTCGAGGCAACTTGCAACTCTTTCAACTGTTTGTCATCCACCTTTGACGGTGCATCGGTTAATAAGCAACGTGCTTGTTGCGTCTTTGGAAAAGCGATAACATCCCGAATTGATTCTTCTCCAGTAAGTAACATGACCAAACGATCAACTCCATAGGCAATTCCACCGTGTGGTGGAGTTCCGTATTCAAATGCCTCTAACAGAAAGCCGAATTTATTGTGTGCTTCTTCTAGAGAAAGTCCGATCGCCTCAAACACCTGTTCTTGAATTTCCCGTTGATAGATCCGTAAACTACCCCCACCAATTTCAAAACCGTTAAATACCAAATCGTAAGCTTGTGCTCTGGCTGTTTTCAGATCACTTATGTCATCAGGATGCGGTGCAGTGAACGGGTGATGCAGTGCTTCGAGACGTAGTTCGGTGGCATTCCACTCAAACATGGGAAATTCAACCACCCAGAGTAAGTTGATTTTTTCGGGATCAATTAAGCTAAATTCCTTAGCGATCGCTTGACGCAGTCTGTCTAAAGTTTTATTCACAGTCGCAACGTCACCAGCACCAAATAGCAGCAAATGGCCTGGTTTTGCACCTGTTCGTCGCAAAATTTCCTGTTTTTGTTCTTCACTAAGGTTGTCTTTAATTGCGCCGATGGTATCAATTTCACCATCCTCTCTCACCCGAATGTAAGCTAAACCTTTAGCGCCGGCTTCACTAGCCTCTTTAAATAAGTCCCCACCTGGTTTGATCCGGACATTAGAAATGACATCGTTGCCGTCAGGAATTGGCAGAATTTTGACAATACCATAATTGGCAACGGCTTCCCGAAAAACTTTAAAATTACAGTCTTTCACCACATCCGAGACATCGACGAGTTTCAAACCAAACCGAGTATCTGGTTTATCCGAACCGTAATGTTCCATCGCCTCCCCATATGTCTGACGGGGGAAGGGACGGTGTAACTCAATACCTTTGACTCTCTTAAAGATATGACAAATTAACTTCTCGTTGAGTTCAATAATTTCCTCTTGAGACATGAAGCTCATTTCCATGTCCAACTGAGTAAATTCCGGTTGTCTGTCAGCACGCAAGTCTTCATCGCGGAAGCAACGAGCAAGTTGATAGTATCTGTCTAAGCCAGAAACCATCAGCAACTGCTTGAAAAGCTGCGGTGATTGTGGTAAGGCAAACCACTCACCTGGATTAACGCGACTGGGTAAAATGTAATCCCGCGCACCTTCTGGAGTGGAACGGGTAAGAATAGGTGTTTCGACTTCGATAAAACCTTCCACATCTTCCAAGTAGCCGCGCATGGCCTTGACAATTTGATGACGTAGTTGTATGTTACGTGCCATGCGATCGCGTCGCAAATCCAAATAGCGATACTTCAGTCGCAAATCTTCCCGCACTTGATCGCTGTCTGCAGTAGAAACTTGGAAAGGAAGTTGTGAGTTGACAGCGTTGAGCAATTTAATTTGCTCCGCATAGATTTCAACCTCGCCTGTAGGTATGCGAGCATTTAAAGATTCTTCAGGACGTTGCGTCACCCTGCCAATAATTTGGACAACGTATTCATTTCGCAGACTACTTGCCTGTTCGTAGGAATTTGGGGTGCGCTGTGGATCGCTGACAATTTGTACAACTCCAGAGCGATCGCGCAAATCTAAAAATATCACGCCCCCATGATCGCGGCGACGGTCTACCCATCCATACAAGGTGACAGTTTCTCCAATATCTTCCTTTCGGAGTTCGCCGCAATAGTGAGTTCGCATAGGTCTTAATTCTTAATGACGAAGCTAAAAAATACAATCGGTTAGAATATCCCTACAGATGAATCTGAGGGATTCAGCCAAATAGTAGCAATTCTAATATGGACGCTCAAATATAGCAACGGATGAGTTGTCCATCAGTTTTATAGACAACTCATCCGTCACACTTATTAAATTCTACCTGTTTTCACTCCTTAAGAACGAGGACGTGGAGCAAAGAAAGCATCCCATGCGGCTTTAGCTGCATCCTGAAAGCGATCGCCGAGTTCTGCAACGCCTTCAACGAGCAAGTTCCAGTTTTTCTCAGCATCCTCTTGAATGATTGTCCATGAACGTTCCAAGCGATCGCGTTCAATGAGTTTATCGCCCTCAATCGCTTCCCGCGCCCGACGTACCGCATTTAAGTAGGTTTCCAGCGTTAGAGTACCTGCTGATTGCGCCTCTGCTTGAGTACGTCTTCTGATTGCCTCAATCAGCGCCTTGGTTTCATGCTTCGCTTCAGCAGTCTCCCCAACCATCTCGGTTTCTACCATTTCATTAGTTTGAGGGCTAACTTGTACGACAACCAAATTTTCTCCATCATTATTTGCATTGTAAGTCATGTTATTTCTCCTTTGTTAAAATACCTTCGCTGACAGCAACCGCAGCATGTTCGGGATCGCGTCCCGTCGCAAATGCGTTAGCTGCTGGGCTAGGGAAGATGTAGATTTTTGGTATGGGTAGACCCGCGCGATCGCACAATCTCTGTACCATCTGATAAAGCCCTGGTGCTTCTGGTGGTGAAACTGGTTGAGCCCGATACGCAGCTAGAGCTATTTTATCTGATTGATACCAGGAAAATAGGTTTGTCACTGCTGCTAACGCGATTCCGATAACCACGCCAGTAGTTCCGCCAATTATCCAATAGCTAATGGTGATCAAAATGCCACTTAACGCAGCTAGCAAAGCAGCAGTTCTTAGTTGATTTTTCATATTTTGTCCTTGTAATACTATATTCAATTTGAAATTATTTATTAATGACAGCATGACTTAAGCTGTGCCTCAATCGTAGCAACCCAAACATAAATTCATCAGGTAGAAATTTTGCCCCAATTGAAGTACGGTTATCCCACTAATATTTTATAAATATACTTTGAGATAGAACTTTAGCAACTTTAGAAAGAAAGTGGATGTTAACAGTTAATAGTTGACAGTCCACAGTTAAAACGCGCTTTGCTAGACTAAAACCCTGATTTCTCTAATACGTTGGGGGTCTTTCTCAAGAATGATTGAAAATTAGTATCAGAGCAATCAGTATTTTTCGATACTTTCTTTTAACAATCAATTCAGTTCGTAATTTTCACTCCATATCTATCTAATGGACTAGCTAACCCGAAGAGTAATAATAATATTTTATTGCTAATTTCATTGAAAAGGAGCTAAGACTTGACGATCCAAGCTTTCCGCACAGATAGCTATTTGTTATAAATGTGACGTTAATGATTCGGTGAAGCCATATTTTTTACATGTTTAATCTAAGTTTTACTGTTAAACATTTCAGCATCAAAAGCGTAAAATGTAGCGTGTTGGTAACGCACAAAAAAATCGTAACATTGGTGCTTTCTTGTGTTGAAATGAAGTGTAACACACTCTAACTAAATTTTAGGTTATATTTGGTTTATCTACTGATATCAACTTTCAAATCTTTTTTAGAAACAAGGTTGAATTTTTGAGGAAAAACTCTATGGCTCAAAACATAAAAAACATTGCCCTATGGCAAAAGGGTGGTAAGACTTTGCAAGGATTTATAGAGTTTATTATCGGTCCCTGGCTTAAGAGAGCAAATGTCAAGCCTCTACAAGAAAAAGTTGATTTTTTAGAAAGACGCATGTACAAAGGTTTGCAAGAAACTGAAGAACGTCTAGAATTGATGATTCAACATCTACAAACCCAGCTTGACAGTATTAAAGACAATACAAATACTCAACTAAACGATCTAAAAACATCTGATTTGTCCAATCAAGTGGAGGATGTTTTACAGCAGAGCGCTCATATTAGTCAAGTCATCAAACCAACTGTTGAAGTTTTGAGCCGCGAACTAGAAGATAAGAAACAGCGTTCGGAAGAGATTACTAATATAGCAGAAATTCAAGCCAAACAAAACAGGCTCCAAGATACTTTAGGGCAACTGGAAGAATTAACTGCAACATTCCCAAACCTAGAAGTACAGAGATTAGCCTGTCTGGAAGCAGGAAAGTGGCTCTTAACGCATCGAGCAGAAGTAGCGCGACTCGTGGCTTTGGAGTTATTGGTGCCGCAACATCCTCAAACAGAAGAGTTTCGTCATAACATCCGTCAATATTTGAAACTGCTGGGACACTGTCTGGAAAATGGAATCGAACCCCGTCTCCTGTATCAAGGAGTCATTACTCACCAACAGCCCTCAGTCGAGATGTATTTGAAAGCGTTTGAGTTGATTAAAAACAAATATGTCACAGATTGGGAATCTCTAGATCGAGTTTCTACTCAGGCAGCGGAGGAGTTAAGAAGGTACTTGAGCTATCTTATCGATTACATAGTTAATTATCTCACTCGAAGTCAAGTAAATCCTTAATATGTTGTTCTCTGCATGAATGCTCCTTCGATTGATATTTTAAGCATATAATGACACGTTGAGTGTTATTCTAATCAACTTGCCTTCCTGCCAAAAGTTTTCGTCCTCCAACTGGCTTGCTAGATTTGCCAGCGTTTGGTTGAGACGTGTCTTGTATTGGTTGAAGTAGAGATTATAAAAGTGTTGCCGTGCCATAGGTATATTTCATATCCATACAGTCTCTGTATCTTGACGGCTAAAAACCAATTCACCGAATGAAATGATGAACTTTTGATAAAATTAGGGTTGTTTCTTTGGTAAATTAAAAGCGTTAATGCAACCTGGTGATGCGCTGATAGAGCAATGAGCGTGAGCTTCGCCGTCTCTAAATATACGCTTGCACATCCAAGGTTTTTGGGAATGAGAGCTTGTGATTATTTTTGCGACCAATCGCCAATGTTCAACTTTAAAGTAAGATAACTTCATGATCAGAGTATAGTGAATCATAGCTTTAGAGGGACAGCCGTGACGGTCAAATCAGCAACTGAACACCTGATTACCCTACAAGGTGCCGGCAAATATTATCGGCAGCCGAATGGTCAGCAAATCGTTATTCTCGAGAATATCAACTTGGAGTTGCGTTCAGGAGAAATCGTCGCTTTGCTAGGTCCTTCAGGTTCGGGGAAATCTACCTTAATGAGGATGGTGGCTGGGTTAATTCCACCCAGCCAGGGTAAAGTTGAATATCACAACCAACCCTTAGTAGGACTTAATCCAGGAGTCGCAATTGTTTTTCAAAGTTTCGCCCTCTATCCATGGTTGACTGTACTTGAGAATGTGGAACTTGGTCTAAAGGCAAAGGGAGAAGCCCCAGATCCCAGACGGAAAAAGGCGCTACGAATGATTGACATTATTGGGCTGGACGGATTTGAAAATGCCTATCCCAAAGAACTTTCAGGAGGAATGCGTCAGCGAGTTGGATTTGCCAGAGCTCTGGCGGTAGAACCAGAATTATTGTGTATGGATGAGCCTTTTTCGGCTTTGGACGTGCTGACAGCAGAAAACCTCCGCTTTGAGCTATTAGATTTGTGGTTAGAACGTCGCATCCCGACTAAAGCTATTTTAATCGTCACTCACGGGATTGAAGAGGCTGTGATTCTAGCAGATCGGATTATCGTCCTCGGACGCAATCCAGGGAGAATCCGTGCTGAGTTACCCGTCACGTTACCTCATTACCGCGATCGCAAACATCCCAGCTTTCAAGCCTTGGTCGATCAGGTTTATAAGATTATCACCAACCCCGAACTAGAAAAGATTGAGCCAGCACCCACAACAGTTTCCCCTCAAGAACCGCGTCCAGAGCCAAAGTATCAGTCTTTGCCACCGGTACGCGTTGGCTCCATCGCTGGTTTGATCGAACTATTGGAGGATCGTCCCAAAACAGATCTCTACCGTCTCGGGCAAGAACTACAACTAGAGGTAGATGACATTCTGCCCATTGTCGATGCTGCAAAATTAATGAGCTTTGTCGAGATAGCAGAAGGTGATATCAGCGTTACCTCAATTGGACAACAATTTATTGCCGGTGGGATTGATGAACGCAAACAAATTGTGCGGAATCAACTCCTCACTAACATTCGGCTAGTACAGCAAATTTACCGTCTTTTAGAAGCAAAACGCAATCAACGCATTCCAGAAGAACTGGTTCTAGATATCCTAGAAAATCATTTTAGTCCTGAAGAAGCCAAGCGGCAATTAAACACCGTTATTGATTGGGGTCGTTATGCGGAAATATACAGCTACAATGAGCCAGCAGGACAAATATTTTTAGAAGAAGACATAGATAAGGGGAGAGAGAGATCTGTTGAGCAGGAGAGACGACAAGAAGAGTCAGGAGGGGAATCTGAGGAGATGAATAATTCTTAACTCCGCCTGAATCCTGTAGAGACGCTCTGCAATGAAAGCGTCTCTACATTTCCTTACCTCGTAACTCATAACTCTCCACTTTTATGACTCGACCCCTCACTCCCGCCAATCAAACCTCCGGACGCTTGAATTGGACATGGCAAGATGTCTTGCTGATTCTGGCTGTCATTAGCTTAATTATGCTAATTGTGAGAACAGCCTCCAATTTCAGTGGTGGTTTCAACAGTAGTTTAACAATTTCAACCAAAATCAGTGCGCTACCAGGATATACCGCCCAAACTCTGCTACGCATGGGACTGGCTTACTTTTTATCACTGGTGTTTACCCTGATTTATGCTTATGCTGCTTATCGCTCCCGCCTTGCAGCTATAATTCTGATTCCCTTGCTAGATATTCTGCAATCAATTCCGGTGTTGTCATTTTTACCAGGGGTAGTGCTGGCTCTGATTGCCTTATTTCCCGGTCAGCGGATTGGAGTAGAACTCGCTTCTGTTCTCCTAATTTTCACTGGTATGACTTGGAACATGACTTTTAGTTTTTATCAATCCCTTCGCAGTATTCCACAGGAATTGCTAGAAGCTGCTCGGATTTATCGGCTGAACCTCTGGCAGCGGTTTTGGACGTTGGAATTACCAGCAGGTGCCATCGGATTGGTGTGGAATAGTGTGATGTCGTTTGCAGGGGGTTGGTTTTTTTTAATTGCGATTGAATCGTTTACTTTAGGAGATAAAGATTTTCGCTTACCTGGGTTAGGCTCTTTTTTAGGAACGGCAGCCAATCGGCAAGACTATAAAGCTTTATTCTGGGGCTTGGTGGTGTTGATTGGAGTCGTTGTGGCAATTGATTTTTTAGTGTGGCGACCCCTAATTGCTTGGGCAGAAAAGTTTAAGGTTGAGATGGTTGAGGCACAAAGTACACCCGGATCGCGGGTGTTGGATATTTTGCGGCGATCGCCAAGTTTGCGGATTATGAGCGATCGCTTAGTTCGACCATTACAAGCAGTCCTTGACTACGGACTAATTCGAGGATTGCCCGTTCGCACCCTACCCGTCAACAACCAAGGCAAATTGAAACTACCCGAGTTGATTAATTGGGTATTTATCACCGGCTTTGGCGTAATTGTTCTTTGGGGTACTTGGGAAGCCTTACTGCTGCTAAAAGTATTGAACTGGACTGATTGGCAAGCTGTACTCAGTGGAGCTGTTTTCACAGCTTTACGAGTGATTATAGCATTGATATTATCTCTACTGTGGACGGTGCCAGTAGGAGTTGCGATCGGTCGCAATCCCCGTTTGGCTCAAGTGTTACAACCTATAGTACAAATCGCTGCTTCCGTACCAGCAACAGCTTTATTTCCAGTTTTGTTGCTTTGGTTAACCCGTATTGCTGGCGGTTTAGAAATTGGTTCGGTAGCTTTGATGATGCTGGGAACGATGTGGTACATCCTCTTTAACGTTATTGCAGGGGCACAGTCAATTCCTTCCGACTTACTCGAAGCCGCTTGGGTGTATAAGCTTTCTCGTTTGCAAAGATGGCGAACTTTAATTTTGCCAGGAATCTTCCCCTACCTAATTACAGGGATTATCACCGCAGTCGGTGGCGCTTGGAATGCCAGTATCGTCAGCGAGTATGTCACTTTTCAAGGGAAGGTGAACATGACACCCGGACTCGGTTCCACGATTTCTCATGCTACAGCTACAGGCAATTTCGCATTACTTCTCGCAGCAACAACGGTCATGTCCTTGTTAGTCGTCCTGACTAATCGTCTGGTTTGGCGTCCTCTCTACCATTTGGCTCAAGAGAAATATCAACTACTGATCTAATCTGTCGTGAGTGGGTAACGAGGAAGAATTCGGCGATCCTGCTATGCACCCACGCGCCATATCGTAAGAATTACACTGTGGAGGTCTTATGGCTCTTGTCACTTTCCGCTCTTACAAATTTTTGATTAATAAACGTCTCCGACAATTAATTAGATCCTGTCCGGTAAATTAACCTTAATGCTGTCTGAACCCCTCCCCGCTTGCGGGGAGGGGTTGGGGAGATCTTCGGGCATGAGGCGTTTTCCCATGCCCAGGCGAGGAGCGTGGTGGGATTCCTTTCCGCATGAGTGATTTAACGGACATCATATTATGCGTTCGTTGAAATCCTTGGTAACGTTATTGAGTGTAAGATGACCCATGCAATTTCTTCTCCCCCTCTCCCTAAACGGTAATATAAAGGGCACCGAAAAGAGTACCTCACGACTAGCTAGAATAATTAACCCATCCAGGGGCAATGGATGGCTCAAAAGTTCCAGTGACAGTTGTGCCATTCATTATCCAAATAGCGTCCTCACCCGTTTTCTGATTGCGCCAGAAGA
>CALMVQ010000092.1:55505-67815 GCA_937873135.1 uncultured Scytonema sp.
TGATTGCGCCAGAAGAGATCGGTCCTGCCATCACCGTTAAAATCAACAATGCTCGTAGTCCAGGATGTATTAAGTGAAGGTAGATTGGCTGTAGTGACATTTGTGCCATTTATTATCCATGCGGCGTTCTCACCTGTTTGAGCGTTACGCCAGAAAATGTCGGTCTTGCCATCACCGTTAAAATCCGCAACATGAGGAGACCAGCTTGAGTCCAATGTCTGCAAAGAAGTTCTAGAGAGAATACTTGTACCATTTATGAGCCATATTTGGTTCTCACCTGTTTGCTCATTGCGCCAGAAGATGTCTGTCTTACCATTACCATCGAAATCACCTATGGTAGGATACCAAGTTTTATTGAGTGCATCCACAGAAACATCAGCAGTAATGTTTAAGCCATCCATCAGCCAAATTCTGTTCTGACCAGTGTTGGAGTTGTTCCAGAAGATGTCAGTCTTGCCATCACCGTT
Organism: uncultured Scytonema sp.; assembly: GCA_937873135.1. Lineage (GTDB taxonomy): Bacteria > Cyanobacteriota > Cyanobacteriia > Cyanobacteriales > Nostocaceae > Rhizonema. Next base: position 55,973 of record CALMVQ010000092.1, read on the forward strand.
GAAATCAGCAAAGCTAAAATCCCAGTTTGTGTCTAGTGTGGGTAGATTGCCTCTAGAGACGTTTGTACCATTTATCAGCCAAATGGCATTTTGACCGGAATTTGGATCTTCACTTGGAGAAGTATTGCGCCAGAAGATGTCAGTCTTACCATCACCGTTGAAATCAGGAACCATCCATGGTTTGTTAAACAGAGTATTAGGATTGGGGTTTGCTGCTGCTATTTCAGGCAAAGAACTGTTGAGAGAGTTTGTCCTCAATGTGTCCAAACTACTGACAGGATTTAATGCCGAGATTGTCGGTGTAGAGGTACTGATTGCAGAATTGGAATCTTTATACACAGAGGACACTGGTAGCATATTGTTTAAGAATTCACAGTAACTAACAAGTATATTGTTTAATTTATTACCAGCCAAAAGTCAAGTCGTTGACAAAAACCTCTACAAGGTTTATGAAGTTGTTATTTTAGTGACATAACTTATCTATAATTCTGACTTTTGCCGTTATCTTTTTAGAGATGCGTAGCCGCAAAGCAGCTTGTCGTCAGGTATGACTCCTCTTCCCCCTGTCCCAAAGTCTGATTTTCTCCTCCTCCATTGTCATTAATAATCAGCAATTGATAATGAGGGATGCCAAAAAGTTACACTATTTGGTTGTTTCAGGAGTTAGCGGGAAAAGTCATATCTATAATTCCGGTTGATATTGCGAGCTAACACTCAAAAAATAAACTTCCCCGAGTGTAAATTTAATTAAGTGTATATACATATGCCTATAAACTCATCTTTAACGAAAGTATTAGGGATGAGTGCGTTAACGCTTCTTATGTACAGAACTTACCCTGCTAATGTAGCAGTCCTAAATCATTCGTGAAAAACAAGATCCCCGACAACTATACGCGCGCGTCGGGGATCTGTGTCTTCAATTTTCAAAAATCAATTAGGATTGCTATAGCTATTAGCAATCCTTACCAGTTCAGTTTATTCTTACCTAGTTAATTAGTATAGATGCAACTTGGTCTTTTGAGCGCAACACCATTAAACGAAATCTGTGGTAAAAATCTTAGCTACGCTCTGAATGATATATCAGAACCCACGAAGAGTGTCTGACTATATTAAACATGTAGATACACTATTTATTCCCATCACTTATCAGGTTTAACTACGAATAGTTCTGCCATACAGTCGGAAGTGTCGGCGAAAAAGCTCCGGTAAAGTTGGAACCTGTAGTATCTGCCGATGTCCAAATAGCGTTCTGACCTGTTTGAGTATTGCGCCAGAAGATATCAGTTCTCTGATCGCCATTGAAATCCCCAAAGTCCTCAGTCCAGTCTGTGCTGAGTGTGGGTAGAGAGTAGCCAGTGGGATTGGTACCCGTCGTGTTGTCCGTTATCCAAACAGCGTTTTCACCTGTTTGAGTATTGCGCCAGAACACATCAGTTCTGCCGCCACCGTTGAAATCGCCAATTCTAGGAGTCCAAGCTGTGCCCAGCGATGGTGCAGTAGACTCAGTCACGTTTGTACCATCCACGAGCCAATAGAGGTTATCACCTGTTTGAGTGTTGCGCCAGAGGATGTCACTCTTACCATCACCGTTGAAATCGCCAATGTTCGGAGTAAAGGCAAGGTCAAGTGGTTTCAGAAATTGCGTGTCGAAATTTCCCTGTGCTGCGTCATTTTCAATCCAAGACAGGTTCTCACCGGTTTGACTATTACGCCAGAGGATATCTGCCCTACGATCTCCGTTAAAATCGACAATAGTCGGAGACCACTCTGTGCCAAGTTGTGTCACTGGATTTTTAGATGAAATGGTTGTGCCATCCATCAGCCAGATTTGGTTATCACCGGTTGTACTATTACGCCAGAGAATGTCTGTCTTGCCATCACCATTGAAATCGGCGATGGTAGGACTCCAACCAGTACCAATATTATCTATATTTTGTGAAGCATCTGTGGCGTTAGTGATGGTAGAGCCATTTATAAGCCAAATTTTGTTCTCACCAGTGGCGGAGTTATTCCAGAAGATGTCGCTGTTGCCATCACCGTTAAAATCAGCAAAGCTAAAATTCCAATTGCTGTCTAATGTCTGTAGATAAGCTCCTGTGGCAGGATTATTACCATTCTCCAGCCAAACAGCATTATTGGTCGTGGAATATGGATCGCCACCTTGATTTGGTGGATTGCGCCAAAAAATATCGCTGTTACCATCGTTATTGAAATCTGGAAACGGTTTGTTGAATAGTGTATTAGGATTGCGGGCTGCTTGTATTTGAGGTTGGCTAGACGAAGAACTCCCATTTTGAGGATCTGTGGTTAACGGGTTACCCTGTGATTGAGTGCCAAGAGTGCTTGGTACTTGGGTAGTTGATACAAGTTGCTGATTAGGATCTAGAGCCATGACATTCGAGTATAAACAATAACGAATCATTAACTCTCTTATTTAAAATAATACCAAGAAAATGTCAAGTACAATACAAAATATTCACATTGATTTCATTATGAGGAAGATTAAAGTGAAGTTAGGACATAGGAGTTAGGAATTAGGAATCGTAGAGACGCGCTGTTGTCAGCGTCTCTACAAGAATTTATTTTTCCTATCTCTTGTTTAATCGCACTTAAATTCAGTCGCGTTGCTGTCTGGGCTGGAATCAAACCTATAGCACTAGTACAGCGCAGCAAAAATAACCACACAGTTGAAAACAGCTTAAAATCCAGTCTATGTATTCTTCTCGGCTGTCTCCTGTGTTAACGTCTCACAATCTAACTGTTTTATCTTCGCTACTACGTACTAATATCTATCTTTTGGATGAAAGGCGATCGCGTTTCACACACTGATTGTGTCTTTGGAAAGATTTCCTTTTCAGTTTTTGTAGGTTAAAGACTCACGGAATGCATAAAATGGGTCTACAATTCATCGGCAATTGGTTTCTCGAATTGTTCTTTGCTGGTTTGTCTCTCACATAGTGACGCATGACTATCTTTTAAATTGCAAAAATTTCTAGAAAGAGGCAGGATAGGGATTGAGTGGTGTCAGCAGACAATTCAAATCAAGATAACTTTAGATAAAAACTTTTCAGTTATGAAAACGTTAGACACTCAGAATAAAAATTCTTCTTTTTTGCCAATTTTCATCACCCTATTCGCGTTTCTACTTCTGTCGCCAGTCAGCACTGCTCTTGCAGTACAAGTCCCAACTGATCATTCTGCTAAAATGTCTTCATTCAGCCTAAGTACGCAAAAGTGGAAAAACCGGGTGCTGCTCATCTTTGCGCCGTCTTCGCAAAGCCAAGCTTATCAACAGCAAATGCGGCTGTTTGCCCAACACAAACCAGGTTTTTCCGAGCGAGATCTAGTTGTCGTACGGGTATTGACAGAAGGGACGAGTTATGCTGATGGGCAGCAAATAGACGAAGCATCTGCTACTAGATTGCGCGATCGCTTCGGTATTGGCAAAGGAGATTTTCGCGTGATTTTGGTAGGCAAAGACGGTGGCACAAAACGTCGTGACGGTAATCCCATCCAAGCAAGCGCTATTTTTAATGAAATTGATGCCATGCCCATGCGACGACAAGAAATGCGACGATAAGGATTCTTCAGGTAAAACCGTGCTGGAAGCCTCCTCAATTACGGATTGATCCGGAGCAACTTCCCCGCTTCTTCGCCCTTGCCTACGCAACGAGTCGCTTGATAGTTATTGGCATTAGGGCGGCAGGAGTGAGGGTATCCTGGGAATGAAAAATTAAAAATTAAATAATAAAAAAGCTTTGTTGCTGCCGATTATTTATATACACAGATCAGATATAGGACTACTATTTGATTTTTGAACAGATACGTAGGGTATGTTGGCGCTACTCGTAACGCTCCAAAGCCTTAATAATGGTACGTTACGGACTTTATCCTAATGCACCCTACAATACTTAACTTTGTTCAAAAATCAAACCGGATTCCTATATGAAAGTTACGTAAAGAAATTGTGTGTATTCTTTGAGAGCTACGTATTAGTAGTAGACTATAGCCAACAGGTCAAAATTCTGATGCTGCTGGGAGAAATCGGCTGCGTAAGGGTTTTATAGCGATCTATCGTTTAACGTTCTTTGTAATTGTTAAACTTGTTTTGCATTGCAGTTATTTAGGCTGCGAAAAATCTGTTGTACACAATCGTGTATTACAGTCAAAACAAGCTAATCAACTTCTCATATCTCCGTTTTCGCGCTTGCGGTGGGTTGTTTTGAATATATTGCTTCTTTGACAAGCAACTTCGAGGCAGTTGACAAAGCGTTTTGTTCGTTACTTGTCAAAAACTTGTGCAATTATCGACAAAATCGCTCCTTGCGTTTAGGCGATCGCCCTTGAGAATAATGCTTGCAATAAGCTTCTGATCAGACCTTCCTTATTTTACCGCAAAAGACTGGACGACTTTTAATTTGTATGATAATAAAAATATGAATCTGTTTGTCGTTTTTCAAGTTTTCACTTGCGTAATGGTTGTAACGTTGTTTGTCCACCTCTTATAAAATGCAATAAGTGAGGGAACCTGTTCAGCTATGAATTATTAGCGATGATTACGTATAACTTGTTAGGGTAATATATAAGTTGATTGAATGTTTACAGAACTTACTTTATGACTAACTACTGACTGCGGAAATCTGAATGCTTAGGAGGTAAGTGTCAAAACTTGCTTAATTATTTGATTATTAAGTGTGTACGTTTTATTTCAGATATTCAACAACGCACTACTTGGTAATTTCGCTATTCTAAAAATTAGATAATCATCAGAAAAAAAATTATAAATTAAGCCATTGGCTTTGGAAACAAATATTCAATCTCTAATTGATTTCCTCATAAGGGTAACAGCAACTACTCCTGCTAAAAGGAACATAACGGTAAATGTATGTAAGGAAACATTTTTCTTCTAACTTATTTTTTATGATTTGTATGATCCTCTCAAACGGCTACAGTCGAATCAATTCGATGTTTATTTATATCGACGCTTGTTAGAGGTTAACATGACAGTTAATTTTATCAATAGTTTTACACACCCAATCTATTTTCTGAAAAATAAGGTAACAAAGCGCATTGAATACATGAAATGTTTTAGGGTAGTTTACCTAAAACCAAAACAAGCTGCTCGAGGAAATGTGCTGATTTCTTACCGGATTGAACCATTTTTTTTAAAACCAGGTGAACCTATTCCTAACGATCACACTTGGTATTGGGAATGTCGGCAAATAGCGCAAACCTTTTTAGCTCTTGGCTATTGTGTTGATGTCATACAATTTCACAATCACAAATTCATTCCAGAAAAAGACTACGCCTTTTTCATTGACATCCGTGATCGGTTAGAATTGCTTTCTCCATTGCTTAATAAAGATTGCATCAAAATATTACATAGCGATACAGCTCATATTTTGTTCCAGAATACTGCTGAATGTAAGAGACTTCTGGCATTGCAACGAAGAAAAGGTATTGTCCTCAGCCCAAAAAGAATTGAGACACCGAACCTAGCAATTGAGCATGCTGATTGTGCAACCGTTCTGGGAAATGAGTTTACTATTAATACTTTTAGTTACGCAAAGAAGCCAATTTACCGTGTTCCCATTTCTAGCCCAGAAGTTTATCCCTGGCCTAAAGATAAAGACTTTGAAGCTTGTCACAAGCGTTTTCTCTGGTTTGGTAGCAGCGGTCTAGTTCACAAAGGATTGGATTTAGTTTTAGATGCTTTTGTTGAAATGCCAGACTACCATTTAACTATTTGTGGACCAATCAATAAAGAAAAAGATTTTCAGGAAGCCTTTTATCAAGAACTATATATGACTGCTAATATCCACACCTTTGGATGGGTTAATGTTAGCAGTAATAAGTTTATAGAAATTGCCAATAGTTGTTTGGGGATTATTTACCCTTCATGTTCAGAAGGTGGTGGAGGGTGTGTAATCACTTGTATGCACGCTGGTTTAATTCCAATTGTGAGTTATGAATCAAGTGTAGATGTCTATGACGACTTTGGCGTTATTTTAAAAGAATCGTCTATAGAAGAAATCAAACATTCTATCCAGATGATTGCCAGTCGTTCTGCTTCAGAACTCAAAATTATGGCGAGAAAAGCCTGGGAATACGCAAGAACCAATCACACGAGGGAAAAATTTGCAGAATCATATCAAAATACTGTAAATAAAATTATTAATAATCATAGCCAAAAAGATAAGGAGGCTTGGATATGGAAAAACAATCAATTGTTAGTCAGTTAAGAGTTGCTTTCGGAGCGAAACTTCGTTCTATCAATGCTGATATACTTTCTCGCTGGATTTTTTATTTTAAAAGTCAGCCACTAGCAGTTAGCAAAAAATCAGCAATGGTTATTTCTCCCCATCAAGACGATGAAACTCTAGGCTGTGGTGGTCTGATTGCCCTTAAACGGTCGCTAGGAGTTCCTGTAGAAGTCGTTTTTCTGACTGATGGACGTTATGGAAGACCTAACTGGATTACACCAGAAATGATTGTAGATGTTCGTCAGCAAGAGGCTGTGAAAGCCCTAAATATCTTGGGAGTGGCAAGCTCGGAAACTCATTTTCTTGAGCAAACAGATAACTCTTTGCAGGATTTGTCTAATGACCAACGGCAATATATAATTGAGCGCTTAGTTCAAAGACTCCTGTCTTTTATGCCAGAGGAAATTTACGTTCCTCATAGAAAAGATATTCATAGCGATCATGAAGCGACTTATCAATTGGTTCAGGAGGCGATCACTGCATCGGGAATCGATCTCGAACTTTTACAATATCCTATTTGGATGTTTTGGCAAAATCCGCTATCTTTTAATCTAAAATATAAAGATATAGCTGATGCTTACCGACTAGAAATTGATTCTGTTAAAGATAAAAAAAAGCAAGCTATTGAAACCTATCAATCTCAAATTCCTGGTTTAACCAGCGGATTTTTAGCGCGTTTCTTTTTACCATATGAAATTTTTTTCAAGAGTTAGAAAAACTGCATCTACCTAAATAGCTTTTTTCTCGCTTTCTTCAATACATATACTTAATCAACACCTTATCAAAGAGTTAAAAATCAAATCATGAGTGTGCTGACATTGACAAAATCTTTTGTAAGGGATTTACTTCCACCTCCGTTAGTTCGTTTAATTCAAAGTTTACTTTTTATCATTGATACATATCGACTTCGGGGGTTTGATTTACATCTTAACTGTCCGGATCGCCGCTTACTGGAAAATACTATTATTCCTTATTTTATTGAGCGAGATGAGTTTCAAACAATTCTATTTGTTGGCTGTGATTGGTATACAAAACCTTACAAAAAATACTTTTCTAGTAAAGAATATTGGACAATAGAAATTGATAAAAATAAAAGAAAATATGGTGCTAAAAACCATATTATTAATTCGATTGAGAAATTGAGCAATTATGTTAACGGTAATTATTTCGATATCATATTTTTTACAGGAGTTTTTGGGCACGGACTGAATAGTAAAGAAGCAACTGAAGAGGCAGTCAATCAGTGTTTTCAGTGCTTACGTAAAGGAGGCGTCTTAGTTTTCGGCTGGAATGATATCCCTGAACTTACACCTTTTTCCGTTATTCAAGAATGTCAAAACTTGAAAAAGTTTGAATCATATTTTTTTGCACCTCTATCTAGTTCTCAATATGTAGTAGCTGATGAATTGAGGCACACTTTTGTTTTTTATATTAAGCCTTAATTATACCAGTCCTATTTGATTTGCGAAACCTAGGGTAGACAAGATTTAATAGCACTGGGTGTGAATCGAGTAAGTTAGGTATTGCCCACCTGACAAAATTAATAAAGTAAAAATGGATAAATTACTCACAATAGCTATTCCCACGTTCAACCGTTCTGAACTTCTTAATAAGCAATTAACTTGGCTCGCTCAAGCTGTGAAAGGTTTTGAATCGGACTGTGAAATATATATATCTGATAATTGTTCAACTGACAATACCAAGGAAGTTGTTAAAAACTGGCAAAAAACTCTCACTAACATCACAATAAGATATAACAAAAATCCCCAAAATATTGGCTTGATGAGGAATTTTGCTGCTTGTATGCAAGTTGCAAAAAGCGAATATGTCTGGGTTATTGCGGACGATCATCATATTCAACAAAGAACTCTTGCTTACGTAGTACAAAACCTGAAAGATAATCTGAATTTATCATTATTAGCACTAAACTTTTCTATTCGTTCTATCCCAACTAAGGAGATAGTCACTGAATGTGTCTTTGAAATTGAAAATGAAGAAATAAGAGCAGATGGTAAAGCGTTTATTGAACACTCGTTAGCAGCAGACTATATTTTAGGATTAATGAGTGGGATGGTGTACAAAACAGAAGCCATAAAACTAGCTATACAAAAATGGCCATCCAGCCCTGATAGCGCCGAGGGACAAATATATTGGACTGCATTTTGTGCGACTCAAGGAAGTGTCAAGATAACCAAGGATATTTATATAGAATATCCCTCTCCGATGTTCTTCCAAACTAAACCTAAGGAATGGTTCAGGAGACATTATGCTGAATTACCTGAAGTTTATACAAAACTGATTGAAATAGGATATAGTCAAAAATTTTGCAGAGAATTAATTCTCAAGCACTTCAGACAAAAAAATAATTGGAAAGTTGTTTTAGGTGCTATAAGACGATGGCCTCTCTTTGCAATAGTTACAATGCTTCGTTATTTTAGTTTAGTCGGCGTGTCGGCGTGGGAAACGACTTTCCCACGCCAGAAGTTACAACCTCTTAGGTAGAAACCAGCCAATTTGTGCGAATAGCGGAAACTTATAACGTTTTCTGAATATCTACAATACCCTATGTTGGACTTGTCAACCCAGCCATACCCATAGCTCGCCTAACTTAATTAGCAGGCGAGTTATGGGTATGGTGGTATACAGGAATTGCCTCTAAAATTAACGAGATTCGACAGAAGTCCCCAACCCTTGGGCATCGCCATCCCAAAAATCATGTCTTTTAAGTACCTGTGCAAAATTAATTTTATATTCACGTCGCTTGAAATACTTGTGAAACCGTGATTCCAGGTTCAAGAGATCTATAAATAATTTTGCAGAACTACTTACCTCAATTTTTGAGAAAAAGATAAGCACAATTGCTGATTGACAAATTGTCGTTGATCTAAAATTTTCACTGATAGTATTTACACTTACGCTTTACAAAAATGTCTATATGCTCGTACACAGCAAGTACAAACACTATTGTATGCTCGTAAGCAGCAAGTAGAAGTATTTTATGATTGCATGGATTTACCTATTGATATAACATTGTTTTTAGTTTAATGTCCATATTAGCATATGGTATATTTACGGGTGTTTAAGATACAGCTATACAGCTATGCTACTATCCTCCCACACTCTATATCGTGGGACTTACACAAGGGCGTCGCGTTCTACCTCGCTGCCTGTAGTCCTGTTTGTTCTTTTTTTAAATAGGGGCGGGTTTGCAAACTCGCCCCTACTTCATACCCATCTATGTAGTTTTTATTAATACGGATTACATGGCTGCCCGTCGTCGGCAAACGTATTTCTGCCTTTCGTTATAAATAAAGGAGATATTGACGGGAGCTTTATTTCTCCTCCTTTATTTGAAAAAAAGCCTTATGAAGATTATAGATTTGTAGGTGAACCACTATGTTTAAGACATTTCTCAAACAATTTCAGACGCCAAAAAAACTTCAAAATCAAATCCTGTTCCTGCTGCTTTTAAGCAGTATTGTTCCCGTACTCATCGTGGGAGGTTATGGGATTATCTCTTTCACAAGTACCTTATCCAACGCAGCAAAAAGTAATTTAGAAAAGCAGCTAGACGATGAAGCTGAGAAGATCAACGCCATTACACAGGGGAGCAGTGATGATATTTTGTTCTTGAGCAAAACTCCAGAGATTAAAGGTATTGTTGAATCTAACAATAGAAGCGACTGGAACAAGCAGTTACAGACTACCTTTGCTAGTTTGATACAGACGAAGCCCTTCTATATGCAGATGCGATATATAGACGCAAATGGGCAGGAAATCGTGCGAGTCGATGGAGACGGCACGAATGTCAAAGTGATCCCTGCAACAGAACTGCAAAACAAGGGAGATCGTTCGTACTTCACCGATACAATGAAGTTATCTCCTGGTGTTGTCTACACTTCACCTATAGAGTTGAACCAGGAACGGGGTCAAATTGAAAAACCCTTTAAACCAACGATTCGTTACGCTACACCAGTTGTTGACTCATCTGGTAGAAAAAGAGGAATTGTAATCGCTAACGTATTAGCCAACAGATTTATAGAAATTATCAAACAGGCAAATGTAGGTGACAAAAAGGCGTTACTCGTCGATAGCCGTGGCTTTTACATATCCCATCCCAACCCTCAAAAGGAATGGGGGGCTGATCTCAAGAAAAATGAGAAATTGGAAAACGATTATTCCTCAGACATTGCCAAGCAAATCTTACATAGTCAACAGGGAGTTATTAGTCAGGGGACTGACCAGATCTTAGCCTATGAAAGAATTGTTCTCAATCCAAAGCAGTCGGATTTTTTAGTAGCTATTACTCAAGCCCCAAAAGATACCATTTATGCCTCTGTTAATTCGCTGAAAATCGTCGCTATCTTGATTATTTTGGCTTCTCTGGCTACAGTGCTACCAGTGGGAATTTTGCGGGCACGTCAACTGACGAATTTGATTAAACAATTGATTAATGGAATTTCTGCTTCTAGCCAGCAAACTTTCTCTACCGTAGAACAGCAAGAACGCATAGTAAGTCTGCAAGCTGCATCAGTGAATGAAACCACCGTCACTATGGATGAGCTAGAAGCCTCCTTCCGACAGTCAACAGAACAAGCACAAGCCGCTGCTATGGCTGCACAACAGGCACTTCAAATTGCGGAAAGCGGCACCAAAGCAGTAGGGATAAACTTGGAAGATATGTTCACCCTGGAAAAGAAAGTGGGAATAATTGCAGAGCAGATGCTACACCTGAGTGAGCAAGCCAATCAAATTGGCAGTATCTCTCAGTTCGTTTCTGACTTAGCTAACCAAACTAATATGCTGGCACTCAATTCAGCAGTTGAAGCTGTCCGTGCTGGAGAAAATGGTAAAGGCTTTTCCGTAGTTGCTAATGAGATTCGCCGATTAGCCGATCAGAGTCAGCGATCTGCTGAAAAGATTTATGTCTTGGTTTCTGAGATCCAAAGTGCGATTAATTCGACAGTAATGGTGACAGAAGAAGGTACGAAGAGAGTCGCAGCAGGGGTGCAAATCGCTCAAAAAACAGAGCAAGCATTTACTGGTGTAGAGGAAGCCGTCAACAAAGTAGTTTTGAACAACCAACAAATATCGCTGAATCTTAAGCAGCAACTTGATGGCATACAACAAGTCGTTCAAGCAATGGACAACATTAATAAGGGGGCTAGAGAAACTGCTATTGGCATCAATCAAACGAAGTTGAGCACTCAGCAACTTAATGAAATCGCTCTCACACTTAAGGATATGGTTTAGCTGAGCAATTAATTATAGCTGCCTTGACTAAAATAAAATTCAGACGCAACTTTGACTTATTACAACTTGGTATAACCAAGGATTTGTCATGATGATAGAAGATGAAGAACTGCGAAATCTATATCAAATTTCCAGCCAAGAACATTTACAAAAATTAGAATCAGGATTGCTACACCTGCAACAAAACCCAGAGAATAACACACTGTGGGAATTGTGGCAGGAAATTCATAGCCTCAGAGGAGACTCCAGAAGTGTCGGTGTAGAAACTGTAGAAGTCCTTAGCCATAAAATAGAAGAGATTATCGGGCAGATCGAGCGTCAAGAAAT
>CALMVQ010000093.1 GCA_937873135.1 uncultured Scytonema sp.
TTTTCTTTTTCTTTATGAGTGCCTTTTAACTTTTAACTTTTGCCAAGTTCTGTCATAAGGTATTTCCCTGAGACTTTACGACTGTTGCTGATTGTACATGACTGTTCCCGTTAAAAGCGGCTAATTCCTCAGGTTGAGTCGGTTCAGGCTCTAGGGGTGGTTGGGGAGGTCTACCTTTAGAAGCAAACTCTGTAAGATTTTTGACCACCACGTAAAGGACGGGTACCAGGAGCAAGCTCATGAAGGTGGAGACTAATAAACCGCCAAACACAGCCGTGCCGAGGGACAAACGGCTGGCTGAACCTGCCCCAGATGCCAGCAATAAGGGAAGAAACCCAACCAGTGCGGCGATGGTAGTCATCAAAATCGGGCGGAGTCGCTGTTGAACCGCATGGAGCGCAGCTTGGGCGATCGTCATCCCCTGCTCCCGCGAATGGTTGGCAAATTCCACAATCAAAATCGCGTTCTTACTCGCCAAACCAATCAACATCACCAATGCCACCTGACAGTAAAGATCGTTGACTAACCCTCGAAATGAGATGAACAGCATCGCGCCGAGAATTGCGAACGGCACGGTCAGCAAGATAATTATCGGGTCGATGTAATTTTCGTACTGAGCCGCTAAGATCAAAAACACGACCAAAATACCGAGAGCAAATAGCAAGATAGCTTGTCCGCCGGATTTGGTTTCTTCTCTGGAAAGCCCTGTCCAGTCATAACCTAGCCCTGGCTGCTCAATCTGCTTAAACGTCTGCTGCATCGCCTGAATTGCTTGCCCAGAACTATAACCGGGGGCAGCATTGCCTTGGATCTTGATCGCGCGGAATAAGTTGAAGTGGGTGATGGTTTGTGGCCCTGTAATCGGAGTCACTTTTGCGACTTCATTCAAGCGCACCAGATTGCCAGTTGTGGAACGGACATTAATTTGACCAATATTTTCTAGAGAGCCGCGAAACTGTTCATCTGCTTGGATGTAGACGCGGTAGCTGCGCTGGGAGAAGGTGAAATCGTTGACATATTGCCCACCTATGTAAGCGCCCAGCGTCGTCATTGCCTGACTAAAATCGACATTGAGTGCCTCTAAGCGATCGCGGTCAATGTCAATCTGGAACTGGGGAGTGCTGGCGGTGAATTGAGTGAAGACTTGGCGTAAGGCGGGGTTATGATTGGCGAGTCCAATCATCTGTTGTGCGATCGCCAGAAACTGATCAATACTCAGTTGTCCTCTGCTGCGATCTTGAAGCTGGAATTCAAAGCCGCCTGTGACGCCAAAGCCACTGACAGCTGGCAGGTTGGAGGAGATGATCATCGCATCCTGATTTTGCATCAATACGCCATTAAGCCGTTGGACGATCGCCTTGACCGAATGTTCTTCACCCTGCCGTTCTTTCCAGTCCTTCATCTTGAGGAAAAAAGTTCCCTGATTAGGCCCATTCCCACTCAAACCAAAGCCTGCAATCAGGAGAGACACTTCCATTTCCGGCACTTGTTTTTGCAGGGTTTGATACACAGTGTTAACCACCTTTTCGGTGGAAGCGAGGGAGACACCATCAGGAGTTTGAATAATGCCGACGATGATGCCTTGATCCTCATCTGGCACAAATCCACTCGGGACGGAAATATACATAAACGCCGTTGCGGCCAGCCCGAGAATAAATACCCCCACCACAACCATGCGGATGCGGATCAAGAACTTGCTCAGACGGCTGTATTGCTCCAGCACCCAGCTAAAGCCCCGGTTAAACTGACGGAAGAACCAGCCCAGCACACCGCGCCCTTCCCCCTTGGTATGACGCAGGAAGATTGCAGACATACTGGGGGTAAAGCTCAGGGCATTAAACAACGAAATGGCAATGGAGAAGATAATGATCAGCGCGAACTGCCGATACATGATGCCAGTCGCGCCCGGAAAAAAGGACACCGGGATAAACACCGCCATCAGCACCAGGGAAGTGGCAATTACCGCACCTGAAAGTTCCTCCATCGCCTCAAACGCCGCTTGCTTTGGAGGTGAGCCTTGTTCCATCTTGGCTGCAATCCCCTCCACTACGATGATCGCATCGTCTACCACCAGCCCCGTTGCCAGCACCAGTCCAAACATGGTTAAGGTGTTGAGCGAGAAGCCCAGCACATAGGCAAACGCCAATGCACCAACTAGGGATACAGGAACAGCGATCGCCGGAATGATTGTGGCACGCCAATCTTGCAAAAACATGAAAATCACCAGCACCACCAGAAGAATGGCTTCCAGCAGTGTTTTGACGACTTCTTCGATGGAGACTTCCACAAACTTGGTGGTATCGTAGCAGATGACGGCTTTCAACCCAGGCGGAAAATTTTTCTCCAATTCTGCGATCTGCGCTTCAACGGCTTTGGCAGTATTCAGCGCATTGCTGCCCGGAAGCTGATATATTAACATGGCAACACCCGGTTTGCCCTGTACCAGCGCTGAAGTTGTATAGTCCTGCGCTCCCAACTCGGCTCGTCCCACATCTTTAAGTTTAACTAGGGTGCCGTCGGTTTGAGTCTTAATTACCAGGTTCTCAAATTCCTTGACATCTTTTAATTGGCTGTTGACGCGCAAGGGGAAATTAGAGGCGTGATTTGCCTTGGTAGGTGCTTGACCGATCGACCCTGCCCCCACCTGAACATTCTGAGAAGTCAGCGCACTGCTGACATCCGTGGCTGTTAATCCCCGACTGGCTAAAGCATTCGGATCGAGCCACAGCCGCATCGCATACTGGCGTTCCCCAGACAGGGTTGCATCTCCCACACCAGGGACTCGCTTGATCGCATCGGTGACATACAGGTCAACATAGTTACTCAAGAAGATATTGTCATACTCGCTATTTTCGGCATAGAAACCATAGACTAGGAGAATACTGCTGGAGCGGGCAACCGTCGTCAATCCAGTTGCCCGCACAGACGCAGGTAACGTCGGTTCGGCGATCGCCGCTCGGTTCTGCACGTTGACTTGGTTAATGTTGCGGTTGCTCGTTGGATCGAACAGCACCGAAATGGAACTGGAGCCGTCATTGCCACTGGTTGAAGTCATGTACTGCATCCCCTCAACACCGTTCACCTGCCGCTCAATCACGGTTGATACAGTATCTTCAACAGTTTGGGCATCTGCACCAATAAAGTTGCTGGTGGTTTGCACTTGAATCGGCGCAATCTCAGGTAAATTGCTGATCGGCAGCAAGGGAATACTGATGCAACCGATCAGCAAGATCAAGAACGTGCAAACGGTTGATAAAACCGGTCGCCGGATAAAGTTATCTGCTATCGACATGATTTGATTGCTCCTAAAATTGTGGTAGGATAGGAACCCCATCCCGCAGTTTGAGAATGTTCGATACCGCCAACCGATCGCCTGCTTTGATTCCTGCTAAAATGGGATAGCGATCGCTTTGCACATCCCCCAACTTCACAGGTTTTTGATGCACGACAAATTGCGGCTTTTGCTTAGACTTATCTTCTTCCACGACAAAGACAAAACTCTGTCCACCAATTCGAGTCACCACTTGAGTCGGAATCAAAATTCCTGGCTGCTGGTTCCAGACAATCCGGGCACGAACATATTGCCCATCGCGCAATTTGCCATTTGAATTCGTAAATCGGGCTTTCACTAAGATAGATTGGGCCGCTGTACTCACTTGAGGCGAGATAAAGTTAATGCTGCCAGTGGTTAAACGCTTACCTGTGTTGGCATCCAGTAGCTCTACAGGTAATCCCCGACGCAATTGGGCAGCATTGTTGGATGGCACCGAAATTCGCATATCGAGGGTATCGTTTTTGGTAATCGTGGTTAAGTTTGTCCCAATACTCACGTAATCGCCCACTTTGACGGAGAAATCGCCAACGATCCCATCAAGCGGTGCAACAACCTGCTTCTGGTTCAGGTTCACTTGATTTGAGGCAACTTGAGCCTGTGCCTGCTGCACGTTCGACTGTGCCTGCTTAACGCTGGCTTGGCTCGCATTTACTTGCTTTTTAGCAGCATTTAGAGTAGCGATCGCCGTATCTATATTGTTTTGAGCCGTATCGAGTTCTTGCCTCGCCTGTGCGCCTTCAGTTACAAGCATATGGGTTCGCTTGAACTGCACCTGGTATAATTTCACATTTGCCGCTGCTTTAACTTGATTAGCTTGTTGTTCTTCAAGTTGTGCCTGAGCAGTTACTAAAGCCGCACGATTGGAGTTAACTGTAGCAATGGCGCTGGTGACATTGGCTTGAGTCTGATCCAAACTTAAAGACAGAATCGGTGTTCCCTGCGTGACGCGATCGCCACTGGATACAAACACACGCTCGATTCGCCCCTGAATTTGCGGCTGAAGCGAAACGCGCTGCTGAGCTTCCAGAGTGCCGACAAACTCAGAAGTCGATTGAACTTGACTCGACTTCTGAGTTTGCACCTTGACTGGCAGAGGCGGCATTTGTGGTGGTGGTGGGGCAACTCGGTTGCCTAACAATCGCCAGCCCACAAAGCCCCCGCCCCCAATCAGAAGAACAGTCAGTATGCCCCAAAGCCATGCCTGAAGCTGTCTAGGGTGTTTAAAAGAGGTTTCCTGAGTACCAACTGTAGATGCTGACGCTAAAACCGAAGCAGAGCCTTTTACCAGCCCTTCGGGCAAGGCAGAAGGCAGAGGCTTGATTGCAGAAGGAAGACGTAAGTTTTGATACCCTAGTGAACCCTCTGTTCTCTGTCCTGCCTTGCCCAAATCGGGTACAAGCCCCCACCAAACTGGAGGTTGGTGGTCTTCAATCAGTTGGGTTCCAAGCCCAAACTGTATTGTCTTATACCTTCTGCCTTCTGCCTCCTGCCTTCTGCCTTTCTTTTTGACAGCAATGTTTTTCAGATCATGATCTCCATCGGAAGAGCCAGATGGAATTGATTGATCGAGTGACATAAAATACTTAACTCCTTAAATCTGGGTTTCCAAGTTTGAATCTGTCGTAAACATTTTTTAAATTGGTATAAATTGCACAAAGTTTTAGATTATTTTCGGCAGGGCTGAAGTGAAAAATCTTGACCATTTAATCTCTGCGTTCAGCCTTCATTTGCCAAATTCTTTCTAAGGTTTGAATTTGCCTTATCCTGGTTGCTATTAATTCACCGTGTTTTGTCTGCCGCCTTCCAACCCCAACTCCGATAGAGAAGAAGACTGCTGCGACACAAAGACAAGCTACAAGCAAAAAGCTTCCAGACAAACTATCAACCTGGTTGGGTGAGTAGGTGAAGTCAGTTCGATCAAGTTGTTGAGTCACTGGATCTGCAAATTGAGGGTGTACTGTGATATCAGCGGCAGAGAACCCATTCATAGAATTATGCTTTTCTTACAATTAGTATTAAGTAGTTACGCAAAATTAATTATATATTTTTCTCCATAATTACGAAATATTT
>CALMVQ010000094.1 GCA_937873135.1 uncultured Scytonema sp.
TAAGCTTTTTACCTATTTCAGATGGGTGGGTTATTTCCGCCGCTCTGTACTAGGTTTGCAAGACGCATTCGATGTTTTAAATTCTGCGGAAACCGAGGAATTTGGCAAACCCCATCCAGCAGTTTATTTGACGACTGCACGCCGTCTAGGCGTGGCTCCAAACAAATGTGTTGCGGTTGAAGATTCTATTCGTGGTATGATGAGTGCCAAAACTGCAGGTATGCGATGTATTGTTGTTCCAGCAGCAGAGGAACGAGAAAATCCTCAATTTGCAGCCGCAGATATTGTGCTGGATTCACTGGAAGCGATTGATCGAGCGTGGCTAGAGCGTGTTATCAACTCATGACATTCAGCATAATTGCTTATTGACTTTGTTCGCGCTATCTGAATCTGTTACGAATAATAGGAGGTAGGACATGTCTATAAGTCAAGATCTGCTGGATGAACAAATACAGAAGGAAGTGCCAAGTGCCGCTCGCCTTGCTGTAGCAGCACTGTTTTTTGTTCAGGGTGCAGTGTTTGCCAACTGGGTTGCACGCATCCCAGCAGTACAACAGAAACTTGAGTTGAGTAATGGTGAGCTCGGAGGCGTGTTACTGGGTATGGCGATTGGCGCTGTAGTTACTATGCCGGCAACGGGGTGGTTACTCGCTCGCTTTGACAGTCGCGTGGTCACCACAATGGCAGTGCTGGGCTACTGCATGGTGCTGCCCCTACTGGCGTTAGCTCCTAATGTGCCACTACTGGAAATGTCATTGGTGCTGTTCGGCGCTTTTAACGGAGCAACCGATGTGAGTATAAACGCTCACGGCATTGATGTCGAGCAGCGTTACGGCAGACCAATCATGTCGTCATTTCACGGTATGTTCAGTGTTGGCGGCATGATTTGTGCAGCTGGCAGCGGTGTGTTGGCATCTCTAGGGGTCTATCCCGTTCCACACTTGCTTGGTGCTGGGATCTTGCTGGGAATAGTTGTGATTTTGGCATCAAATTGGTTGTTGTCAACAGGTCTTGAAACCGATAGTGATAAAGAACCAGTGTTTGCTCTACCCACGGGAGCGCTCCTCGGACTAGGGGTAGTGGCATTTTGCGGTCTGCTGGGAGAAGGCGCGATGGCTGACTGGAGTGCGATCTACCTCCAGAAGACACTTCATACTGGACCTGGACTGGCTGCTGCTGGATACGCAGTGTTCTCGGTGACTATGGCTGTGGGTCGCTTCGTAGGAGACTGGCTCACCCAACGTCTGGGTTCAGTATGGATGATCCGCCTCGGCGGTATCGTGGCTGGTACCGGGTTGGGATTGTCTTTGGTATTTACTCAGCCTGTTACGGCGATCATCGGCTTCGCCTGCGTCGGTATTGGCTTAGCCTCCATTGTTCCGATTGTGCTTAGTGCAGCAGGACTCATTCCTGGAATAGCCCCCGGTATTGCCCTCGCTGCGGTGACGACCGCTGGCTACTTTGGGTTCCTGTGCGGGCCGCCCCTGATCGGGTTCGCCGCCGATTTGGTTACCCTCCGAGGTGCTTTAGGTATTATCGTTATCCTAAGTGCAACGATTGCAGTACTAGCCAAAACTGTCCTTCGCGCTGCCCCAGCAGAAAATAGTTAGTCAATCAAGAGTAGCGCTAAAACGGAGTAATTCGTTGTTAATCGGATATAAACGTCCTGTAATAAGGCTCTAATTGACTGCTACGCCAGACTAAGTTCTTACTTGAGAACTACGCTTGAATGGTCATAACTTTAATAGGATTTGCTAGTCCTAAGCGGTTAGAAGAGGAACATTACGTATTAGCAACGTGAAAAACCAACTTCAGCGCCAAGCCATCGAGCATTGTCAAAGCAAACTATAGCCCTTTTTAGGGTGGGAGAAATCTTTTGGAAGCCAATTCTCAAGGAGCTACTAGACTCTGGTTACCAAGGGTATTGGACGATCGAATACGAAACAGTTGAAGATGTCCAGCGCGGAACGGGAGATAGCCTTGTCTGTCTTCGTAGAATGTTGCAAGAAGTTTTCTGAGATATAAGGATGCTTAACTATAGGCAAATTCAACTAAGGGAGCGACTACGGTGAAAAATTCTTCCCAAGATCGTCAAGGTCGTTCGGGTCTAAAGTCTGAATGTCTTGGGTTTCCCGCGATCCTGTCACTAGGGATTGCCAATGTTGCCCCTACGACAGCCCCAGCAATGAATCTGCCCCCAATATTTGCTTACTCAGGCAATGGTACCTGGTTGGCATTTCTCATCGCTACTATCGGACTAGTCTTTGTCAGTCTCAACATTAACCAATTTGCTCGCCGAAAGGCTTCATCCGGCTCTATGTACACCTATGTTGCTCGGGGACTGGGTCCTACCATTGGTGTCCTTTGCGGCTGGGCTCTAACCATTGCTTACACCTTCGGCGGTATGGCTGCTCTAGCTGGTGCCGTCAACTATGTTAACGTCTTGTTGCGGTTACTGGGCTTCCAGGTTTTCCCGTTCTTAATCTTTGCCATCTGTGTCGGCTTAGCTGGGTTTCTAGCTTATAAGGGGATCGAGCTGTCCACTATGCTCATGCTAGGCGTTCAAGTCATCTCGTTCTTGTTAATTCTATTCCTGGCGTTGATTGTGCTGTCGAGGCATGGCTTTGTCCCAGATATGGCGCAGCTGTCATTGCAAGGGGTATCGTTCCAGAATCTACAACTCGGCTTGGTACTGGCAGTGTTTAGCTTCGCGGGCTTTGAGAGTGCCACCACGCTGGGAGAAGAGGCGAAGAAGCCTCTCAAGTTTATTCCACGGGCGGTCTTGGTAAGTACAGTGGTGGTGGGGTTGTTTTTCATCTTCACTTCCTATGTAGAGGTGCTGGGCTTTGAGGGAAATCAAGTCGCCCTTGACAAGAGCGACGCGCCGCTCAATTTCCTAGCTGACTCTGCTGGTGTTAGCTTCTTTGGCGTGCTGATCTCGGTGGATACCGTGATTCACTTGTTTGCCGCCAGCCTAGCCTGTGTCACAGCAGGAGCACGGATTCTCCTCTCCATGAGTCGTCATGGGTTACTGCATCGGTCAGTGGCTAGTGTGCATCAACGCAACCAAACGCCCCATGTTGCAATAACTTTAGTTGGAGTGGTGATGTTCCTGGTACCTGCCCTCCTGAGCCTGTTGGACATAAAGGCGATGAAAATTTTTGAATACACGGGCACCTTTGCCAGCTATGGCTTTATGCTAACTTACATTTTGGTCTCGGTGGCTGCCCCTGTGTACCTTTACAAACAGCGCAGGCTGCGGACGAGAAATGTTGTGCTGGCTGTGCTGGCCGTGTTATTCTTGCTGATTCCGGTCGTGGGTAGTGTGTATCCAGTGCCGCCAGATCCCATTAATAAATTACCATTACTGTTCTTAGTGCTGATTGTACTTGGCGGTGGTTGGTTTTTATGGCGGTGCTGGCGCTCTCCAAGGTTGATTGACCAAATCAAGCGGGCTGTTGAAGCGAACCACAATGAAGTTTAGTGACCAGATGCGAGCAATCAGACATTAAGCTAACTGACCTGTTTTTGTCTGCAACCCTTCAGCCCTCAATAACTCATCCAGACTATCTTTCCTGCTTCTTTTGTAAATAAGGACTTGTTAGCACCGCGATCGCTTGTTCCCAAATTAAGATGTCCCACAATTGGCGTTCTGGAGATTGCAACTTTAGATCTACTGAATGTGTTAGTCGCATAGCTTTACTTCCGCCGTCGTTACCAGTAAAAAACTTTTGACAAAATAACGTCCTCCTCATCCTTAAGGAGGAGTTGAGAAATTCAGCAAATCTATGCAGATCTAAAGAGCGATCGCATATTTGCTTATAATTAAAGATATGAAAGTAGGAATTGGTCGAGCTGCAGCTGAGTTAGGAGTGTCCCGTGACACTTTACGCCGTTGGGAAGCTGCTGGAAAAATTACAGTTGAACGCACCCCTTCAGGACATCGCCGTTATGACTTGGTACAATTGCGAGGTCTTGTTCCATCTAGGGTATCCTCTGACAGGATCACACTGGCTTATGCGCGAGTGTCCAGTCAGAACCATAAAAAAGACCTCAACCAACAAATTAGTATCCTTGAATCCTTTTGTACCGCCAATGATTGGAAGTTCGAGGTTATTCAAGACGTTGGTTCTGGAATCAACTACCGTAAAAGCGGTTTGCGAAAACTCATTCAGCGGATTTGTTCTGGAGATGTTGGTCGGATAGTACTCACTCATCGAGACCGACTCTTGCGGTTTGGCATCGAACTTATTTTCTCTTTATGTGAACATTTTGGCACGGAAGTATTAATTCTCAATGTCACATCCCAAGCAGAATTTGAAGATGAGATTGCTGAAGACGTACTGGAGATTGTCACCATCTTTTCGGCGCGTCTATATGGCAGTCGTAATGAGAAAAACCTCGATATTATTAGAAAGCTGAAAGACATTGCTAAAGAATTGGAGTCATAAACTGAGGAAGGAGTTAGCGGTTAGCCAAACAGAAAAAGACAAGCAGTCGTTAACTAGCAACTATTATTCCCCCTGTTCCCGATACTCCCTTCTGAACAACGTGCATAGATTTGCTGAAGTTTAGCAAATATTTTGCAATATATTTCAAGAGGAAGAAGGTAATTAGTGAGTTTGATTGGTAAATTGAAGGCATCGACTTGAAAGAAGAAGGGAATTGAATTATGAATTTAATAGCTTGGATAGTTTTAGGTTTAGTTGCAGGTGCGATTGCAAAAGCTATTGATCCAGCAGCTAGAGGAAGTGGGATTCTGGGAACGATATTGCTAGGAATTATTGGTGCCTTTGTTGGCGGTATGCTGGCAACTTTGGTTACTACAGGCAAATTAACTCTCACAGCGACAACTCTGAGTCTTCCTGGTATTATCATTGCTGTCATCGGTGCAGTTATTGCTGTCTTTGTATGGAATAGAATTACTGGCTCGACAATGTAACAATATTTAAAGCCATCTAAGCTATCTTCAGATAAGACTATTGCCAAAACTGTTGAAATTTATAGAAAATGGACGTATAAACCTGTTTTAGAAGCCTTGATTATGACTCGAATTGCCTTTATGTGTCGTTCGATGGAAATAGATCTAGGCGATTACTTACAAAGGAAAACAGGATTATATGTCCTATGTTCGTTACAGTTTCATGCAGAGTACAATCCTGACGATCCACTAAAAAATGATGCTTAATGAAGTAGCATAAATGTATATTCCCACTCCTAACTTAACACAAAAATTTTCGGTTGACAGATTACTAGTTGGTAAATGGAACCAGCAGGCATCATGAATGCAGATGAACAGAGACTGAATGGTTTACGAATACTTGTCGTAGACGATAATAGAGATAACCGAGATTTCATAGAGTTTTTGCTTCAAGAGTATGGCGCAGAAGTGCTAGCAGTAGCCCTTGCAAATGAGGCTTTAAAAATATTTGCACAATTTAAACCAGATATACTGATAACTGATCTCTCTATGCCAGAGAAGGACGGATATTGGTTGATTCATCAAGTTAGAATCCTTGAAACTGATTTGGGCGCAAGAATTCCAGTCATTGTTTTTACAGGTAAGGATTTAGAAGATATATCTGTTCCTGAGGTTGAGTTCCAGTGTTATCTCCGTAAGCCAATCGATCCAGATGAGTTAATTAGAGCTGTTGTCAAGCTAGCTATACGTCAAGAGAAATGATGTATAGGTCTTAGTCTTCATGGGTTCTGTGTAGGGTATGGTTAAAGCGCCCCAACATAGAGGTTTCAATTAACGCATCACTAATTAATTGTCAAGTTTTCAACATACACGTCCTGGTGATGTCGTGTCGAATGATGACATCATTGAGATCGGGCAAACCAACCAAATGTATTTCGTTGCAGAAGTCAAGTCGGCAAAATTCATTTCAGACAGTTTTTAATCTGATTACCAATTACCCAATACTTAATTCCCAAATCTAAACTTGTGTTTATTCACACTAACTTTATTACGTTACTCTTTGTAAATACTTAGCGATCGCACCATTCCAAAGTAATCTCAAGATTAGCTGTACTCGAACTTTTTGCCAGTACGGCTGTAAGCTTGCCAGACTCAATACCAATATCTATGCCAAATTTTACAGAAGCTTTGTCTGGTTTTACCCGATGCACTGTTTCTGCAATTTGTTTAGTTAAAGATTCGATAGCGGTGGAGACTTCCTCAAATGGTCTGGTTTGAAAATTTATTTTGCGTTCGCCAATTAGCGTAGCCTCAACTCTGATAAGAGTACCATCTGTAAGTTCTACTGTAACAATTTTGGTTTGGAGTTCCATTTTTATCTAACTGGATTACTCTAGCTTTTATAGCATTCAATCGCAAGTACAATTCGTCAGAAGTCAATAGACAGGAGACAATATATACATATACAGACTTGAGTGTTAAGCTGTTTTAAACTGTCTGTTTATTCAGACCGTGCTCTACCAGTACATGGGGTGCAGAAATAGAGTCCTGACCCCAAACAGCCAAAAACTCTTGTATTTCCGGCTTTTTCATTTTTAATTCCGCGTACTCCTTTAACAGAAGCAAGCGTGACAAGCAGTGTCTGATAGAGAAGCGGTACTAGCCATAAATTTCAAGTAAACAACAGGGCGATTGGCGCTCCTGTGCTACTTATGAAAGAAAGTTTATATACAACTACATCATCTTCCTCATTTTCCCCATAGCAGTACTAATTAATTTCCGCCGACGTTCATGGCTGCGATAACAGCCTTCTGACTGACATCCTTATACAGGGTATTCAAAGACTTCATAACCACTTCAGTTGTCGTTAAATTTGCCAGATTTTCCTCTTCTTGTGATAAAGTAATTGCTCCTAATACATCTAGAACTGTCTCACTACTGGATGGTACAATCACAACCAAAGAGGATTCTAAGGGCTGATTATATTGCCAAAATGTATCTATCCTTTCTAAAAAGTGAGTATTAGATATAGACTCTTGTAAATCTGGTGTTTCAGTTGTTTTTGATATGGCTGGTAATTTTTCTAAACTCCTAGTACTACGTAACTGACGTAAATCGCTAATAATTTGTTCTTTGGTACGTCCTCGTAGTTGAAATAGGACAAACGGATCTTCACTAAAGCGATCGCCTAACTGATAGTAAACTGCAGCAATATGCTTGCAGGGATTAGCCTTATCAGGACAAGAACACTTACTATGGACATCAGACAGCGTAAACGGAAAGAGTGAAAGACCATTTGTTGTAAATACTTCTTCCATATTTTTTGGCATTTCTCCCGCTAATAATTTCGCGGAAAAAATAGCCTTTTGAGACATAGTTTCAATTATGTAACCCCATTCTTCATCGCTAAAAGGGTCCAGAGAAAGGGAAACTTTGTATGGTTCCGGTTCACTTCCTTGTACCTTAGATAATACCTTGGCACCTTTGAAATTAATACTAAGGACATTTCCTTGCCGCGCATAATTTCTAGCACGTTCTAAACGTTTTTTAAACCGATATGAATCCAATAAATCAAGCCATCTTTGTGACCACCATTCTCGACTTGCTTGCAGAGTGTAATTAGTCATTTGTTGGTTGTTAATTGTTAATTGTTGATTGTTGATTGTTGATTGTGAAAGATTACTATTGTCTCCTTGCTCCTATTTTAGGACTTTCGTTTTCTAATCATTCCGGATCTTCAATCACTGTACTGCGATCAAGGATTAGTAAATCACGGAGTTGGTTTGTATCTAATTCTGTCAGCCATTGTTCGCCTGCACCTACAACTTGTTCTGCTAACTGTTTCTTACTTTCAATCATGTCGTGAATTTTCTCTTCTAAAGTGCCCGTACAGACAAATTTATGTACCTGTACATTGCGAGTTTGACCAATACGAAATACTCTATCTGTAGCCTGATTTTCAACTGCTGGATTCCACCATCTATCAAAGTGGAAAACATGATTTGCTCGCGTCAAATTCAATCCGACACCACCAGCTTTTAGTGATAAAATAAAAATGGGAGGTCCTTCGGGATCGTGTTGAAAACGATCTATCATCTCCTCACGTTGTTTTTTGCTAGTACTGCCATATAAAAAGAATGTTTCTCGCTTGAGTTGTTTTTCTAAGTAGGGTTTTAGTAACTTGCCCCACTCGGCAAATTGAGTGAAAATTATGACGCGATCGCCCTCTGCTAAAGCAACATCTAACATTTCCTCCAAGCGCTGGAGTTTACCCGAACGATGTTTTGATGTATCCTCCTTTAAATATTGGGCTGGGTGATTGCAAATTTGTTTGAGCTTGATCAGTAAAGCTAAAATCATCCCTCGGCGTTGTAATCCTTCAGACTGTTCTATCTCAGCCAGTGACTCTTCTACAACTTGTTGATAAAGTGTAGCTTGTTCAGTACTCAAACCACAAAATACAGTCATTTCCTGCTTCTCTGGTAAGTCTTGAATAATTGAGCGATCTGACTTTAAGCGACGCAAGATAAAAGGTTGGACTAAGGAACGCAACTGAGTTAACGAAGCGGCATCTCCATATTTTTCTATTGGTATAGCAAACCGCCGTTGAAAAAATTGTTTATTTCCCAAATAACCCGGATTGAGAAAATCTAAAATCGACCACAGTTCTTGCAGTCGATTTTCTACTGGCGTTCCCGTTAAAGCAATGCGAAATGTAGATTCTAGCTGACGCACCGCTTGCGACTGCTTCGCATCAGAATTTTTAACATTTTGTGCTTCATCTAAAACGATGCCCTGCCAAGAAACACTTTGTAATGACTTGACATCCCGGTGAATCAGCGAGTAACTGGTGATGACTAAATCGTGCTTTGTCATTGCTTCCGCAAATGCCTTACCTTTCGGGCGTTTGTCACCGTGATACTGCAAGACTCTCAGCGAAGGACCAAATTTCTTGACTTCCCTTTCCCAGTTTCCCAAGACTGAAGTTGGGCAAACAAGTAGTGTTGGTTTTTCCAGTGCTTCCTGTTCTTTCAAATGTAGGAGAAACGCGATGAATTGGATTGTGTTATGGCAAATAATATTGTTAGCAACAAAGTTGTGATGTCCGCTTACTTCAAAGTCGTAAACCCACCCTTCATACTCGACATCCTTAATACTTTCAATTTTGCAATAAAAAACTTCCATGTCGAGAAAGCGTTGCAAAGATTGCTGCGTTAGGTTTAACTGTTCTATATCTAAGTGGGCAAAGGCTTCCAGGGTTTGAGTTGTCCATTTAGAAGGTTTGAGTAGCTGATACTGCTGTTTAGCTTCTCCACTGATAATACAGTTTATACCAACTAATACCCGCTCCAAACTATCCCTGGAAAATTGCTGTGAGCCATTAATATAAACAGTATTATGCATTCCAAAATGCCGCAATGGTAGCCTTGTTGTCACCACTGTTTGGGCAACGATATCAGAAGCGGGAATTCCCTCAACGTTTGTGTTGCTCACCCGTTGACAAATTTCTTCTAACTTTCGCTGTTTTTCTGGGTAGCTAAAGCCAATTTCTTGCAAAAATCTACGGGCAGAATTTCCGCCAATCACACCGATGTAGTAGGTACGTAAAATACCAGTGCCATTAGTGGCACTCTTCTGCAGTGGCGATATTCGCAACCAAATACCGAAGCGTCGTAGCAGTGCAGAAAGTTGCTGAATCAAGAGCGGTGAAGCTGTAGCAATCTCAATACTCCGCATACTACAAATAACAGCAGACTCAGCATCGAAATAGTTTTGTAAAAAGATCCGCACACTTTCCAAGTCTGCCTGCATGATGAAGGAGGGAATAGATTTTTCTGCCGATAGTTTGCCCCAAACGTAACCCTTAGCTTGTAGGAATCGACGATAGGCTTGGCTGCTAACTCGAAGACAAGGGACTCTACTAGGGAAGGTGCAGATACTAGGAGTGTTAATCTTGAGGTTATGGCGATCGCCAATCCGCTGGAGTGTCAGAAGTAAATCCTCCAAACGGTTGGTGTCTTTCTGCGATATTCTGACAGTTCCCCAATTAGCCAGCTCATGCCCTTCGGCAATCTGCCAAGCAAGAAACTTGACCAAATCAGGATCTTCTGGTTTTCCAACACATAGCATTTTGGCTGGCAAACAGACGTAATCACCCACTTTTAGGTTATTTGTCCAACCTTTATTAGTTAGCAGCTGATGGCGATGAGTGATAGTGATACTACTACCGTCTTGTAGGGTAACTTTTCGCAATTTCTCCCGAACTTGCTGCCGATATAACTTCCGGATGGGAGCTTGCACTATTTTGCCTGTTTCCTCATCTATGGAATTTACCACTAATTCCTGAGTGGGGTCAGCCCAGAATCCCTCACCGTCAAATTTTGTGTCTTCAGCATAAGTCTGCCAAATTTCTTCTGCTGGCAACAGTTTACCATTGAGAAAAACTAATGTATCTTTTGATACACATTTGCCTAATCCCATATCGTCTGCGAGACACGCACCCAATCCCCAACGTTCTAAAAAAGCAAGCCAAGCAACACCGCGTTCTTGATAAGATCGCAGTTGTCCAGTGAAACTTGCAGGTGTGGTTATTGGTGCGCTTGCCTGATTGTTTGTCAGCGTGCCGATTAACTCCTGCAATGCCCCTGAAGCCTCAAAGCTGACTACTGGTAATTTTTCAATCGCCTGAGTATCTCCGCTACTTATGCGCAAAGCATCTTCCAGAGAAAGCGCCACTTGATCTTTACGAGAAGCAAAAAAGGTTTGCGCTGTCTTGATATCTTGCGATCGCAATTCCACCCACTCGCCATTAATTTCCACCAGAGGGCTATTCAAAGCCACAAGTCTGTCAAACTCTGCTTTGGAAATAGTCTGTCCACCGATTGCCAAATCCCACTGAAAATTCAGCAAACTCTGTAAACCCAAACGTCCCTGCTTTTTCTTTGGTGTTTGTGCCGAGATTTTCAAACCCAAACGGTTTGCCCAGCCCTCGCGGTTTGCCAAACTCGGAGGCAAAACTACGCCCAAACCATTATCTTCAAACCGCCACGCTACAGATTTGATAAACTCATAAGCTTGTACAGGAGTGAGGGTGCTGACGCACGGATCTGCCGTTTCTAAATCGAGTGCAATGAGCGGGTACAATCGCGAAGCTAACCCTAAACCCCGTAAAAATGTTTCTTGAGGACTGTCAATGGTTCGATTTTGATAAACTAATCGTTCAACTGGGTTATTCCAAATCGTTGTTGCATCTACCAAAAAATTGGGATTGTCAGCGGCTTGCAGGAAGTACGCTAAAGTCCAATTTGTTTGCCCCCCCTCTGGAACACGCAATTCAAAACAGACGCGAAACAGGTGAGTCCCCGCTATTTGGTATTGTAAAGGCATAGTCCAAGCCTTTAACGCCGCCTCCAATCGTTCCACCCCAAAAGGATCGGCATTGACTGTGTTTAATGTAGCTGTTAAAGAATGCAACCACTGACGCACTGCTGATGGTAGAGACGCCATGACTTTTGTTTCTACCAAAGATTGGGAACCCTCCATCATTCTTATTTGAGCATCTATCGTACTGTTCAGAAATCCCAGCAGTAATTCTTGGGGTTCAATGGGAAAATTTATATAAAGAGGGGAGGAGGGAGTAGGAATTTCTTCATTCTCTATCCTCTTTTGATACATCCGGCAAGCCAGTGGCATTAACTGAGAAAATTTTTCTACACGAGTCCCATCCAATGCGCTATCAAGAAGTGCTTGCCATTTAGCGATGATGGAATTATCTGTTTGTCGTTGAATTGTAGGTAAAAATTTACACCGAGAAATTAAATCCAAGCTCCAACGGGCAATCTGCACCCAGAAACGTAAATCTCCTGCCAAAAAGTTACCCTCGCCGTTAGCGTTACCTAATGGTAGAGATGTCAGAAATTTTACGGCTTCTTCAGGGTTGAGATAAATACCATTCACTTGCCAAGGGTGTAGATATTGCGTGTATTTTGTTTGTCTTGATGTTATGTCCATATCTACTGTCGCAGAATGCACCGGAGATATTAAAATTCCGTCACTGCTGTCTTGAATAGAAGTTGGCAGGGCAATTATTTGATTGTGAGTTGGTATGTCATTATTAGGACTTGTAATGCGTGTTCGCTCTGCTGGCAGTGTTAAAGTTCCTTTTGTCATGTTGTCATGATGCAAATATTCCAGCAATTCTACTGCTGTCATTGTCATCGGGTGTAGTAGTACATCCGTTGATGAACTCTTATTGGAATTCGTTCCTCGCCAAATTTCTCCCCAAACAAAGAAAGAATCACCGTGATTTTGTGGTACCCAACTACCGTGTAAAAGAGCCATTTGCTAACTACTCAAATATTCAAAAGACTAAAATCTTGAAATTACTTATTTTTTACTTGTAAAAAACCGTAGCAATTCATTTTCTTGGGATTTTTTACAAAAAAAATAATCGAAAGTTATCAGCTAGAAAATATACATAACCTTTAAATAAACAACCAGGAATTAACATGATGACGGAGAAAGCTAAATGATTACTAAATAATCAACTTCTAGGGTTTAAATACCTTTGTTGTTGGCAAATACCAAAGAGAGCGAAAAGTTGAACTTTCGCTCAAACATTCCGAGTCAGTGCAAGTATCTTTGCAGTACTATTTTTATTGTACAACCCAGACTGTGTTCTTGAAGCATAGGGATAGTAGTGCTTCTCTAAAAGACGCTAAGCGATCGCGCTCATTAAAAATTCGTCTTGGTTCGTTAAGTGACGAGAAGTTGCGAGTCCTGTTTCCAAACAGATGCAAACTTTGGGAACAGAAACTTACTCAGCACTCATTAAAAAGCTTCACAGATAAGGAGTTTGGCTACTTTTGGTAGTAGCCTTAGAGAGCACCGTGATCTCCTAGTGCAGGCTGGCTGAAATAATTTACCAGTAAATCTCAAACCAAAAGCTTGATATATAAGGATTTCATTATGAGTGCCTTTTGACTTTTTACTTTTACCTTGTTGCACTAGCCCCTAAAACCAGGTTTTGATTGCCAGAACCCTATAAGCATTTATCCTCAAGTGCTGGAGGCTTAAACATCAATAGACATCTCCAAAAATTAATGATGCTTTCTTCAAAACCCTTGGTAGGGGCGAACAGGTGTTCGCCCTTACATCATTTGTGGAGACTGACATCTTGCACCTTCGGGAGGAAGAGTAGGGTGGGCACCAATACCGTTCGGATAAGCAGTTCTTAGGCAGGGGAGGCAGGGGAAGCAGGGGAGGCAAAGAGTTGATGAAAAGCTATTCTTTCCCCCCCAGCTTCTCTTCTACCCCTGCACAAGAACAGCCTGCCTTAACGAATAAATTTCTTAACCGAACCGTATTGGGGTGGGCACTGCCTACTCTACGAAAAGATCAGCTTTTTAGGCTTTTATTTTCGCAACAAGACGGTGGTGCAACCTCTGAGGAGATGTCTAATAGATATTTAAGAGAAATTATGTCATGTTATGTCCGTTTTAATACTTACAATAAAATTACTAGTTGGGATATCACATTTTCTTATAGACAAATATGCTGAAGCGCAACTAAGAACTGATCTTTTAATTACAAATTATTAACCGAACATGATGTCAGGGCACTCCTACTAAAGGTTTTGCTAAAAGCGTCTGGCACTTCGCTGCGCCGTTCAAAGCAGCTTCAGGGGCTGAAGTTGGCATCGGCAATTTTCACAAACTCTCTAATATCTCTAATAAATCATGGGGCTTTCACCAACTGAACGAACGTCTAGGTAGTATAAATACTTATTTGATCAGCATCTTGGGCATCGGCACACAAAGTAAATTGTGTTAAACTTCTATTATAAGTAAAAGTATGAAACAACTGAATCTTGACAATTTAACAATTTAGGTAAATCAAGTGTACGGGTTCCCCCCGCTCTCGGCAAGGAGCGTTCGGTACTTGACGAGGCAAGAAGAATTTTTAATTTTTAATTTCGCTTGGCGTTACTAGTTGTTTATCTTTGTATGCAATTTCAACCAGCAATAGTGCATAAATGTTAGGATTGCCACAGAGCGAGAATAGCGAAGAAAGAAGGGAAAAAAATTGAATGGGAGAATTTGAGAAGTCAATATCCTTCGATGGAAGGGATATTCGACTGAAAGTTGGCAAACTAGCTCCCCAGGCTGGTGGGTCGGTGTTGATAGAATCTGGGGACACAGCAGTTTTGGTAACGGCTACGAGATCAACAGCTAGAGAAGGCATTGATTTTCTTCCCTTGACAGTAGATTACGAAGAAAGACTGTATGCTGCGGGTAGAATTCCTGGAGGAATGTTACGACGGGAAGGCAGGCCGCCAGAGAGAGTGACTCTCACCAGTCGTCTGATAGACCGTCCGCTACGTCCTCTATTTCCATTATGGTTGCGTGATGACTTGCAAATTATAGCATTAACGCTCTCGATGGATGAACTAGTCCCGCCTGATGTACTGGCAGTTACTGGCGCGTCGATCGCCACCCTCATGGCTGGAATCCCCTTTAACGGACCTATGGCTGCAGTGC
Organism: uncultured Scytonema sp.; assembly: GCA_937873135.1. Taxonomy (GTDB): domain Bacteria; phylum Cyanobacteriota; class Cyanobacteriia; order Cyanobacteriales; family Nostocaceae; genus Rhizonema. Next base: position 14,461 of record CALMVQ010000094.1, read on the forward strand.
GGGTAGGCTTAGTGGGAGATGATTTTATTATTAATCCCACCTATGCAGAAATTCAAGCCGGAGACTTGGATCTCATAGTGGCAGGTTCACCAGAAGGTGTGATCATGGTGGAGGCAGGAGCAAGTCAGTTGCCAGAAAGAGATATTATCGAGGCAATTGATTTTGGCTACGAAGCAGTGCAAGATTTAATCAAGGCACAGCAAGATTTAATTAAGGAACTCGGGTTACAAGTGGTCTATGAAGCACCACCAGAACAAGATCTGACTTTGGAAAACTACATACGCGATCGCGCTAACAACGATGTGAGGAAAATCCTCTCACAGTTCGAGTTAGATAAACCAAGTCGAGATGCTGCTTTGGATGTAGTTAAAGATACAATTAAAGCCGCCATTACCGAACTATCGGAAGAAGATCCGATCCGTGTTGCCGCAGCACAAAATAGCAAGGCAGTTGACAACACCTTCAAAGAAATCACTAAAAAGTTCATGCGCCGTCAAATCATCGAAGATAATATTCGAGTTGATGGTCGCAAGCTGAATGAAGTACGTCCGGTTTCTTGTTCTGTTGACATCTTACCCAAGCGAGTTCATGGGAGTGGTTTGTTTAACCGGGGACTTACCCAAGTTTTATCTACTTGTACTCTGGGAACACCGGGAGATGTACAATTCTTAAACGATGACTTGCAAGCAGATCAACACAAACGTTACATACATCATTACAACTTCCCACCTTTCTCTGTTGGGGAAACGAAACCGATGCGTGCGCCAGGGCGTAGAGAAATCGGTCATGGTGCACTTGCAGAACGAGCGTTGTTGCCTGTAATGCCATCGAAAGAGCAATTTCCCTACGTGATTCGGGTGGTATCAGAAATTCTTTCTTCCAACGGTTCTACATCAATGGGTTCAGTGTGTGGTTCCACATTGTCATTGATGGATGCAGGCGTACCAATTTCCAAACCTGTCAGCGGTGCAGCTATGGGTTTGATTAAGGAAGGTAACGAAGTCAGAGTCCTGACTGACATTCAGGGGATTGAAGACTTCTTGGGAGACATGGACTTTAAAGTTGCTGGGACGGACACTGGGATTACCGCCTTGCAAATGGATATGAAAATTTCTGGGTTGTCCATGGACGTGATCGCCCAAGCCATTTACCAAGCCAAAGAAGCGCGGTTACATATTTTGGAGAAAATGCTCCAGACTATTGATAAACCACGCGACGAGATGTCACCCTATGCCCCACGTTTGTTAACCATCAAGATTGATTCAGACATGATTGGTCTGGTTATTGGTCCGGGAGGCAAGACGATTAAGGGAATTACAGAGGAGACTGGTGCAAAAATTGACATCGAAGATGATGGCACGGTGACAATTTCTGCTGTGGATGAAAACAAGGCAAAAAAAGCCCGTAACATCATTCAAGGCATGACGCGGAAGCTTAATGAAGGTGATGTCTACGTAGGCAGTGTGACTAGAATTATACCTATAGGTGCATTTGTGGAGTTTCTACCAGGTAAGGAAGGAATGATTCACATTTCGCAATTGGCGGACTACCGTGTTGGTAAAGTTGAGGATGAAGTTGGAGTTGGTGATGAAGTGATTATCAAAGTGCGAGAAATTGACAGCAAAGGTAGAATTAATCTCACCCGCTTGGGTATTCACCCAGATCAAGCGGCTGCGGCGAGAGAAGCTGCAACTGTGAATCACTAACTAGTAACGCTTTGTGGAATTCGCTCATTCAAAAAGTTTTTATTCGGGGGTTGCTGACTGTTTTGAATGGTAGCTTAATTTCCACTTTCTAAGTATTAGATCCCCGGATTTTAGATTTTAGATTGATCACAAATCTAAAATCTTCTTTTGTGTGACTTTGCGATCTATAGTAGTCATAGATTATTTGTGGGAAAAAATCCGCTTCATTTTTCTTTGCTCAAACACGGACATCAACACGCGCACTCGTCTTCCGGGCGCTTGCTGATCTAGGCAGACGAGCGCTTTGCTGTGGAAGTTGATCTGTTTTGTTATTGAGAGCGAAGAGCAGGACAGAATTTTCTGTTGAGCAGACTTTGCCTCAAAATGCTCCATTGAAAGTCGTTTAAGTGCTCTCTATTTTGTAGCTCTGTTGTCCGTTCTCGTTTAACTGTGTTCATCCCAACCTGGATTTCTCACTCGCCAGTTGAAAAATCTGGTGATCATTTGTACTAAAGACGGAGTATACAGGACAAATAACAGTCTTAACGGAAGATTTCTTGAATCATTAGGATCGGTATACTCAATGTATGTTAAGTAATTGTAAAAGTACAATTAGTTAGCCTTAACATAAGCCTTGACAAAAAGCATTGTGAGTGCTAAGAGATTACCAGAAACTACTGCCCACGTCAGGATCATCCGTCAATCTTGGCAAAATGGCTTGTTAGAAGGAGAAGTTAGAGCAGGCGATTATGAGTGGCAATTTCAATGGCATTTTCGTCGGGGAGAATTGTCAGTTAAGCCGTCTCAAGGGCGAGCTCTGATTAAAGAACCTCTTGGTCGCTTCTTAGAACAACGAGATTACCAGCTTGAACCAGGTGGAGACTATGCTTTTACAATTCGAGCGGAACTATGAGCGAACTACCCACACTTACCCGAAGAGAAGTGTGGGCTAAAGTATCCACTAACAATTAACAATTCACAACTCACATATGACTAATCCTACTCTTCGCGTTGTTGCCCGTATTGTTGCTTTACCTGAGAAAGTAGAAGCACTAAAAGCCGTCCTGCTGGAATTAGTTGAGCCAACTAGACATGAAGCAGGATGTCTTAAGTATGAACTCTTACAAAATCAGTCGGACCCAACAGACTTCACCTTTGTGGAAGAATGGACTTCTCATGATGCCCTCAATACTCATTTAGTCTCAGCCCACATGGAAGCTACTGGAGCTAAACTTGAAGGCTTGGTAGCAGCTCAACCCGATATCCGACAATACAATCTTTTATCGTAGATGAAAAACGCTATCGACTGATGTGCATATATCCGTAATTCACTTCTTGGCTATTGAAGAAATTTATAGTCAATTATATAAATGTCAAAGAAAGTATGAAACGGATATTAGCTATTCTCGGTCTTGGTGCAGCATCGGTCATGGCAATACTACCACCAGCAGAAGCGATCGCTGCTGCCAATGTGATCATTCCAGGTGAAAGCATCGGGCAAACGCACCTTGGCAGCAATGGTGATCTCTACCTGAAAAAACTTCCCAAACCTGATGCTACAGATGTGGGTATGTCGCAGTTTCGAGGGGTTTGGGTTTCAAAAAAGGGAAGTCGAACAGATACGCTTTACATTCATACAGTTCGCAATGGCGCACTGAACGTCCAACCCCTTTCTGGGTCTACAATTGATGATATTCGGGTGACATCTCCCTGGTATCATACATCTGGAGGTATCTCTACTGGAAGTACCAAAGCGCAAATTCTCCGCAGCTTCCCCAATGCTCGCCAGGTAAACGGTAACCCGAATATATATGATGATGCAAAGAAAGGTATTGCCTTTGAATTTGCCCAGAACGCAAATGCCCAGTCACCCTGCATCGCCATTATGGTTCATCCCTCCGGTAACGTGGATTTGGCAAGCACTGAGAATGTTAACAATATTCTGCGCGAGGGCAATCGCTCTTAGGTTCAAGCCATTTTGGTTGTTTAATTTTCATATCCCTATGCTGATATATACTCAGATTCCCGACTTCTTTAAGAAGTCGGGAATCTAGTACAAGGTGGCGGAAATAAACATATCATTTGGAACTGCCGGAAAGCCTACAATCCAAGCTTTTTTAATTTGTAATTTGTAATTTTTAATTCCAAGGCAGTAGTAATAGCACTAATTTCGGGAATTGCCTCCAATAAATATGTAGAATGATTTACCGAATTCTAATTATAGGAAAGTAGCAAAATGTCGAATTTAACCAGTGCGCTTCTTAAAGGATCAGCAACAAAAGCTAAGCTCTTTTCTCAAAACCCGCGTCGGCGACCTCATTACCATATTCTTGTAGAGGCAGAAAATCAGCAGTTTGACATTGCAGTTAATATTGCCTCAGAAGATCCGAACACAGATGATGTCCGTGTTCTTTACGCCATCAAGCAAAATATTACACCACCAAATCCTGAGGCATTGCTTAGCCTGCCGAATGGAATGTTGAAACTGCCGAGTCAGGGAATTACTGGCATTGACTTTATAAGCGATCACTTGGTGACAAGAAATGAGATGCAACCACTCCCTCTGTTCAATCGCTCAGCGCCTATTGAAGATCAGGGATCACAAGAAGTCAAGCAACTCGTCGATGACGTAGTTGCCGATCCAAATGCTGTGCTGTTCGCGTTCGGGCATCGATACGATCAAAGATCTGCTACTAATGCAGCATGGGGATTTCAGCCAGACGACGGAATTCACAACATCCACATGAATCAGGGCAACTACACGGGCAACCACGACAACGAAAATGGCCGTGGAGAGGATGGTGCGCTTTTTCTATATTTCCCTAACAGCAACACTTGGCAAGCTGTGTTTATCGCTTTTCAAACACAATCCTTTGACAATGATGCTAATGGCTACCCAAATGATGATTCCAATCGTGCTAATCAACATAATACTGGTAGTCATCAGGGTGACGGTCACAGCAACGGTGGTAGTCACAGGCACAGTCACCATCATAGAAATAATTGATTTGAAACTCCCTCGACTAAAAGCCTAGGGATTTTAAGATGCGTCCGCAGCTCGACCTCAGCCTGCCATCAGCTTCGCGAGTGCCGGACGCTCGCTGCATCGCTGCAGCCATTCCATGACGTTGGGGAATGGCGTTAGATCCACCTCCATCATCCTGAGCCAGCTGACAAAGCCTTGCAAGTGTGTATCCGCGAGGCTGTAGTCGCCGAGCAAGAACGATTTTCCCTCCAAGCCCCCGTCGAGAATTTTGAGACAGACGGCAAGATCCGCCTTTGCCTTTTCCACTGCGATCGCGCTCTGTTGCTCGGGAGGCACCCAGTCCAACGAGTCAGACTGGACTGCTCCTTCACTGCCAGTCGGCAGGGAAGCTGCCAATCGTCCGCCCGCTTCGGCGAGCGTGACGTTGCTCCAGGTAATCCACTTCATCGCTTCGCCGCGTTTTGGGCCCGGCGCTGGGTAAAGTTTGGCGTCCACACCGAATATCTCACCCAAGTACATCGTGATCGCGGACGACTCCCAGATCGGCGTTCCTTCATGCTCAATTACAGGGACTCTTCCGTTCGGGTTGATTTTGAGAAAGTCTGGCTTCCTAGTATCTTTCGCACTGATGTCGAGCTTCACTCGCTCACATGGAGTGCCGAGTTCTGCGAGAACAGCTTCAGTAATGCTCGCGGTGGACATAGGGGCATAATAGAACGTGATGCTCATCGTTAGTTTTAGTTCTTCCTTTGAAAATGGCGTCGCGTATCGAATTGCATCTTGTCAAGATGTCAATTTGAACTATACTCTAGCTTGACAAACACTAACAACTTCAGCCGCTTTTGAACATAGATTGGTATAAATAAAATGAAGCGTGTACTGATTTTAGGTGGTACTGGGGATGCGTCGGAACTAGCAGCAAAAGCCTCGACTCTTCCAGTTGAGGTGAGAGTGTCTCTAGCAGGTCGTACTCGCGAGCCTCAAAATGTTTCAGAGAATACACGCATTGGTGGGTTTGGCGGAGTTGCAGGATTAACTACGTACCTGCGTGAGCAAGAAATTGATCTGCTAATCGATGCCACTCATCCGTTTGCTGCTCAAATATCTTTCAATGCGGCAGCAGCAGCAGCAGAATTAGGACTGCCAAGACTCATGCTAATTCGACCCGCATGGCAGCAGATTCCACAAGACTGGTGGCAGGAAGTAGATAATGTGGAAGCGGCTGCAGATGCTTTGACAGAGCAAGCAAAACGGGTATTCTTAACTGTTGGCAGACAGCAATTGGGATCATTTGCTCACCTTGATGTTTGGTTTTTGATGCGATTAATCGATCCGCCAGAAGAGAATGCAACCGTACCGAAAGGGTTGCTGCTGTATAATAGAGGACCATTTGACCTGGCAAGCGAACGTCAGTTACTTACGCAGTATGAAATTGATACTATCGTCAGTAAAAATAGTGGTGGCAGTGCGACTTACGCCAAAATTATTGCGGCAAGAGAATTAGGAATAAAAGTTGTTATGCTCAAGCGTCCAACCGTTCCTATAGGAGAACAGGTGGAAGATACAGAGAGCGCTATATCTTGGCTTGCCAGTAAGATATAAGTTGTATTGCGATCGCTATATTTATAGAACAATATAGTTTGGATAAAAATATTTATTTTTTTTAATCGGATTCATCTATCATAAGGATGAAAAAGTCATAAACCCTTCGGTATACGAATATTCGCGATCGCTCTAGTGAAATTATTAAGGAAAAATCGGTATTTTCAAGGTTTTGATTTGCCCGCAAACCAAGATATGACTGAGTAAGCCAAATCAATCCACTTCATAAAAAGTTTCGGAAAAATTGTAGTGGTATTGATTGATTTGGTTCAACAAAAAAATAAATTTTAATTCAGGTCATAAATTCAATGATTAAAGCTAATAAATGGCAGTCGGGCACTGCTTTACTAGTAGGATTAAGTGCGATCATAAGTTCGATAACGCCTTTAATAATAGCAACACCAACATTAGCACAAGCTACCTTCAGCGATGTTCAAGGTAACTGGGCTCAATCATGTATTACACAATTAGCAAGCAATGGTATTATTAGTGGCTATCCAGATGGAGGTTTCCGACCTAATGCATCTGTGACAAGAGCGGAGTTTGCCGCTATGGTCAATAAGGCTTTCCCACACACCCAAAGGACTCGTAATTCAATTCAGTTTAATGATGTCCCCTCAAATTACTGGGCATACACGGCAATTCAAACAGCTTCTCAAACAGGATTTTTATCAGGTTACCCCGGTCAGATTTTTAGGCCCAACCAGAATATTCCTCGCGCTCAAGTTTTGGTAGCTTTGGCAAGTGGGTTAAATTATTCTCCAACTCAGCCTGTGACGACAACATTAAATGCTAATTTTACTGATGCAAATGTCATCCCCAGCTATGCCGATAATGGAATAGCCGCAGCAACTGAAAAACGTCTTGTGGTCAATTATCCTGACGTTAAGTACCTCAAGCCCGATCAATTAGCTAGTCGGGCAGAAGTCTCAGCTTTCCTGTGTCAAGCTTTAACCGGATCGAGACAAGCTTCTTTAATTCCCGAACAGTATATTGCGGGTACTGGCACTTCATTCACTGCACTGATTTCGTCTGGAACTTTAATTCCGGTCAAGTATTCTCAAGCTAAGCGGATTATTGTTAGCCCCAAAGAAACTGCACCTTTGACATTAACTGTTGCGGCTAATGTTAAGAACAATAGCGGCAGTGTGGTTATTCCTGTAGGTAGTCAAATTATTGGTCAACTGCAACCAACCACTGGCGGTTCCCAGTTTGTCGCTAGTCAGGTCATGATTGATGGTCAGCAATTTCCGATTAGCGCTTCTTCTCAAGCGATTACAACTACCCGCAATGTACGAGATACTAACATCTTAGGACTTTTACAAGACGCAGTTTTGGGATCAGCCGCAGCCGCAGGAATTTCAGGGATAACGGGTGATAGAACCATTACCGCAAGAAAAGTCTTGACCGGCACAGTGATTGGTACTGCTATAGGTGCAAATCAAAATCGTAACATTCTATCTACAGTCCGAGATACAGCACTTGGAGCAGCAGCAGGAGCCGGAATTTCCGGAGTCACGGGAAACAGAACCATAACTGCCGGAAAAGTTATCGGGGGTGCGGCACTCGGCGCAACTATTGGGGGTATTGCTGATCGCACGGGGAATAACGTAGTTGTCATCAATCCTAATACCGATTTGACTTTGACGTTAAATTCTGATCTCGGTATATAAGCAGACAGGAGTATGCGGCGGGTTTAATCTGAATAACATCTGAGAGACATAAATCAACCCCGCCCGTACATGTCTATTGGGAATTGTCTCATCGAAAGGGAGTCATTAACTTCACCACGAACTTGGCAAAAACTCTCACTTTTGCCGAGAGATGCTGCGTGGTATTCATCCAAATCTCATGACATTTGAAGCATGGTTATATAAAACCGGATGGCAAGGTGAATCTGTGGAAGTTCAAAAGACTGATTGATAATTTGGGAATTGGTCGTGGGGAATTGGTAATTGTTTTTTCTTCCTATTACCTGTTCCCCATTGCCTCAAAATCCTAAAGCTCGGGCACTTTGGTAGAATATAAAACATGTAACCCATGCTAACCCCACTGACCAAGCAACTGACATCCAAGCGAATTTTGTACTCTTGGATTCAGTTTTGATGGCTGCAACTGTTGATAGGCAAGGTACATAAAGTAGGGTAAATAGCATAAAACTGTAGGCTTGTACCCAGTCGATTTGGTGAGCGATCGTCCCCATCAAGCTAGCATTATCTTTTTGAGAATATATCACTGCCAGACCACCCAAGACAATTTCTTTAGCAACAAAGCCGAAAATTAGTGCCACTGCTAATTGCGGATTGATCCCCAAAGGTCCTAAAATCGGCTGTGACAATTGACCAATTATTCCGGAAATAGTTTGCTGACTAGCTGGTGGTACATTAGGAGGTAAGTTATTCAGCAACCAAATAATCATGACTCCAAAAATAATAAACCGTCGCGACCAGTACAAAAAGTGCTTAGTTTGATGCCAAGCTTGCATTATCAGTTGGTTGAGGGTGGGGAAGCGGTAAGGAGGTAATTCCAGCAATAATGGTTCAGTATTCGGATACTGACCCTTGAATAAAACCGCTGTTAAAATTGCTGCAGCAAAGCTAAACATGTACAAGCTAAACAAGACAACAGGTGCCATGCGGGGTGTGAACAGCGCTGTTGTCATAAAAACAAACACATTGAGTCGTGCGGAACACAGAGAAAAGGGAATTACCAGCATTGACAACATTCGCAAGGCTTTTGAACGCATGACTCTTGTGCCCATAATTGCAGGTACATTACAGCCAAACCCCATCAGTGACATCACAAACGAACGACCATCTAACCCCAGGCGTTCCATAAAAGCATCCATCAAATATGCAGAACGCGACAGATAGCCGCTATCTTCCACAACTCCCATGCAGATGAAAAACAACAAAATCACCGGGATAAACGATGCAACTGTCCCAAGCCCTTCGTAGATGCCATCTACCAAAAAATCATGGATGAATTTTGGTAACCCACTTACCAAAGGTTCCAAGGCATTGTCTTTAACCCAACTCAAAGCTTGAGCTAAATAATCTTGCAAAGGTATCCCTAAGGCATAGATAATTTGGAACATCAAAAACATTGTCCCAAAAAAGATCGGCAATCCCAATACTGGATGCATCAGGATTTTATCTAAGCGAGTTGTTAAGTTTTGTTTGACTTCCGTTTCGAGGTGAAACGCATCCTGCAATAGAGTCTCCATCTCCGAAGCGATCTGTTCAGAGGAAGCAAGATTATCTAATAAGCGATCGCTACATACTGGCTCGTTTTGTTTTTTAAGTGCTTCTTGAATTGTTTGATAAGCTTTAGCGTAACCTTGCCCGTGCTTAGCACTAATTGGTACAACTGGCATTCCCAACTGTTCGGCGATGCGATCGCAATTAACACTCACCCCAAATTTTGGCGCTTCATCTGCCATATTCAGTAGAAGTACTACTGGAAACTGTAAACTTTTTACCTGTAATGCCAGACTGATTTGGCGGTCTAGTTGAGTTGTGTTCAGAATCATGATGAGCAAGTGTACGGGTGTCGTTTCTAAAAACCGTCGCACTACCGCTTCATCTTCAGAAAAGCCGTGTAAATCGTAAATTCCCGGTAAGTCTACAACTTGGACTTCTTGTTCCCCGAGTTTCGCGTTCGCTACCATGAGGTCTACAGTCATTCCTGGCCAGTTCCCAATAGTGGCGTTAGACTTAGCTATTTTATTAAAAAATGTTGATTTCCCTGTATTCGGCATCCCCAAAACAGCAATTTTTTTCACTCCACTCGTGGAGTCGCTCTCAGGTAATGTTTGAGTACTACAATGTGTCATAATGATAATCAGGATATAATGTTTGTTACTTGAATCGCCTGAGCATCCCGACGACGCACCATCACCTCGGTTGTACCGATGCGGATGTGCAATGGTCCAGACAACCAAGCTTTACGAATCATCAATACTTGTCTACCAGTACGGAAACCCAGTGCTAGTAAGCGTTGTTGCAAGCCTTCTTCCGCTACCAGTCCTGAGATGAGGGCAGTTTCCCCTGGTTTTAATGAGGAGAGTTCAGTCGAGTACATTTACTATATGAAAATTCTTAACAATTGATAATACTTTCAATTTAACGAAATTTACAAGCTAGCACAAGGAGCTGGGAGTTGTTATTCTCCCCTGTCCTTTTGGCTTTGACACTTTAGGTAGTGCTATAGTGGTGTCATGTCTACTGCCTCTTTACTTCGTGTTGTCATCGATACCAACGTTGTCTTTGAGGGGTTAACCAAATCAACAGTTAATTCACTTAGCTGAAGGTGAAGGTGTTTCGCTAAATCAATACATCGTTTACGCTCTAACTCGACAAGTCGTGTTAAGGTACTCAATTCAGGAAATATCTGAAGAAGCAGTTACCCAGCAAAAGCAGTCTTTCGCTGCACTGCTACAGCAACTGGGGAAAACCTCTCCATCTGAGACCGAATCAATTCTGGCAGAACGCGAACAAATTGAACCGGAAGCAGAGTTAAGTTCTGAGGCGATCGCTCATATTCAACAACAAATTCATAAACGTAAAAAAATGTCAACTCACAATCCAAATTCTATTATAACTTAACAGCTACCCATTGCGTCACGGGTGCCAAAGCACGCCAACCTAAAAATGTCCCGACAGGTTCCGCCCGTTGAATGGCAATGCGGGTTAAAGTACCGCCGACGAGATCGCGCCATTGGAGGAGTTTCTGTTCGCTCTCGATTGTAACGGCATTGGCAACAAGACGACCTCCTTCTTGAAGTGCCTGCCAACAAGTTTCAAACAATCCCTCTGCTGTGGCTCCACCTCCAATAAAAATGGCGTTGGGTGACTCTAAACCTGAGAGCGCAATCGGTGCCTTACCCTCAACAATGTGAAGATTTGGGGTGCCGAGGGCGGCAGCGTTATCGGCAATGTAGCGCAACCTCGACGGGTTCTGTTCAATGGCGATCGCACGACACAACGGATGACTCCGCATCCATTCTATTCCAATAGAACCACACCCTGCCCCGACATCCCACAATAGTGCGAAGGGTGTGGGAACCAGTGCGGCTAGTGTCATTGCCCTGACTTCATGCTTAGTCAGTTGCCCATCGTGATGATAGGCGCTATCTGGCAAACCAGGGATACGGGGAAGTGGTACTATGGGTGTATCTGCAATACATTCCACTGCAATTGTATTCAAATCTGCAACATCCGCCTGCCAAGAAGAAGCAAAACCCTGAATGATGCGCTCATTCGGTCCACCCATCCGCTCTAAAACTGTCATCTGACTTCTCCCAAAACCCCTTTGCACCAGCATTTGAGCAATAATGTCTGGAGTGAGTCTCCCCTCACTCAAAATCAGCAAACGTGCTCTTGGATAAATCATTGTCTGGAGTAGGGATGGGGGACGACTGACTAAGCTCACAGTTTCAACCTCAGTCCCAGACCATCCTAACCGAGAACAAGCAAGGCTAAATGCAGATGCAGCCGGAATAATTGTCATTTCTGAGATCGGAATCCGTCGGCATAGCGTTACTCCAATCCCGAAACACATTGGATCGCCGCTTGCTAAAACACAAATTGCTTGTCCCCGTCGGCGAGTGATTTCTTCGACAGTGGTAGTGATAGGAGAACTCCAAACCAGTTTTTCCCGAGAATCAGCTTCTCTGAGCATCGCTAGGTGGCGATCACCTCCTACTAACACCTGTGCTTGTTCAACAACAGAACGGGCGACAGGACTCAACCCAAGTAGCCCATCCTCTCCAATACCGACTACAGACAGCCATTTGTGCATCACAATTTACTATTACCACGAGAGAGGAATTAAAAATTAAAAAAGGTTGATTTGTTGGCAATAAACCATTCTAAATAATAGCTTGATTTCCGCGCCCCTTGTGTATGGAGAATAAGGAGTCGGGACAATAGATTCTCATCATTTCTTATGTACAAACTTGACCAGTCTCTTTGTACATAAGAAATAACATTGATATTTAATTTTTTTTCTCATGAAAATATCTACTTTCTAATCTTTTAGAAGAAAATCAAGGTTAGTACTGAAATCGTATTCCACAACTGGATTATTAAATTTAAACAGGCACATTGTTTTCTTACCTATTAGTTTTATTGATGCTCCTTCAACCCTCAGCATGGTTTCCTCTTTCAGCCCTACAACGTAAACAGTGGGATTTAAAACTAAAAACTCTCTAATTCTTGTTTCTCTGGTTTCCCCATTATGATTTGGAATAGTTTCATTTGTATAGTGAGGATTTATTTGAAAAGGAACTAAATTTAAGGCTTTGAAACTAACAGGTTCGATAATTGGCATATCGTTTGTTGTTTTTATTGTAGGACAAGCAACGTTTGCTCCTGCACTCCAGCCGATATAGGGTGTTCCATTGTCAACCTTTTGTCTGATAGTTTCGATTATGTTAGTTTTGTGCAACCAGTGAACAAGATGAAATGTGTTTCCACCTCCAATGACTATAGCTTCTGCTTTTTTTAATAATTCTTGATAATTTTCAGTGAAATTTACCGCACCTGTGTCATAACCTAGATCTTTAAAGACCTTTCCTACTTTCTCAGTATATTCCTCATAAGTTGAAGTGGCAGCAGCAAAAGGTATAAAAACTATTTTTTTGACAGAATTACCTAAAAATTCTTTAATTTCTTGACGTGGGTAAAACAAATAATCTTCACCAAACTTGGTTGAGTTGCTAAGCAATAATAATCTTTTTTTCATAATTTGTTTACTTAAAGTAAAATATTATAATGTACTAGTACAACGCGGCGGAAATAAGGCAACCATTTCAAATCCATAAAAAGCCTATTCCATTATACTTTTGACTTTTGACTTTTGAATGAGTGACTTTTGACGAACGCCTTGCGGCACTAGTCTTTAATAAATTCCAGTGTTAATCAACAAACTGACTCAACAAATAGAATTTATTATTGAAATTGATCGGCTGAAGCAGGTGATTCGTCAAACCCTACTTACTGATGGCACCCGTCAGGAAAACAGTGCCGAACATTCTTGGCATCTGGCGATGATGGCGATCATATTATCAGAATATGCTCCAGAAGGAGTCGATCTGCTCCGTGCCATTAAGATGCTGCTGATTCACGATTTAGTAGAAATTGATGCAGGTGATACTTTCTGCTACGACGTAGAGGTGAATCAAAGCAAGGCAGTAAGGGAAGAACAAGCAGCTTTGCGGTTATTTGGACTTTTGCCCGCAGAACAGGGAAGCGAGTTGCGCTTACTTTGGCAAGAGTTTGAAGCAAGAGTTTCTGTCACTGCCAAATTTGCCGCAGCCTTGGATCGCATACAACCCTTACTACACAACCAGCAAACCGAAGGTGGAACTTGGCGTATACATAATATTACTCGCGCTCAGGTTATAGAACGGATGCGTCCTGTAGAAGCAGGTATCCCGGAACTTTGGTGTTTTGTTCAGCAAGTGATTGAAAAGTGTGTAGTAGCGGGTTATTTGCATTGAAGATAGCTTTTAGACAAATATATATGGGCGTATACAATACGCCCACATATACTAAACAGATGTAATCACGAAAAACAAATCGCGAAAAGTACAAACATCCGGGAAACCCAAAGTACCGGGTTGCATTGTCAATCTGTCTTGCCATTGCTCAGGAAAGTCTGATTTACCTTCCCGGCGAATAGAATGACCAATGTATAAATTGTCAGTCGGCTTGGGATAGTAGTTTCCATAGTAATTGTTTGATAGCGAGAGCGATCGCTCTTCATCGCGATCAAGGAACATCACCATAAAGGCGTAACTGGTGTTGGGTTGCAAGTGCAGTTGTCCTCCTTGAAGATGCCATTTCATATACTGATCTTTTTTGAGGTCGTAGGGGAGTTGACCTGTGGCAAGATAAATGGGCGTATATGATTCACCTTCAAGATAGTCGTCAAGTTCTGGAGAACTCTGGCGATCATATTGACCAACAAAACCGGGAGTTCCGTGATCATTTAAAATCGGTTTACCTGTAACTTTGAAAAACTGAATAGCGACTCGAGATCCGGGAATATTTGGCTCGACTTCATTCGCTCCCACACGAAGGTAAAGATCGCTCACTGTAAAACCTTTCTGCGAAACGACAAACGTTTGCCCCAGATCGCGATCACGTTGCTGATAAGTATCTCCGTAAACAGCCCGATTGCCGAAAACGGTAGCGCTGTCGGGTGGATAATCGTTATTTACCGATTTCTTGTTCTTTTCAAAACGAATGCTTGTCGATCCTGAAGGATCGCCATGCTGGTAAGAAATCATGACATTTGGATTAATTGCTGGATTGGGTACGTACGAATTTTCATTGAATGAAGAGATGACAACTTGTCCTTGAGTGACTTCACTTTGCCCTTGAGTTATTGATACAGACACAACAAAGATCACAGTCAGCACAAATATGGTGAGAAATCTCATGTTACAGCTTTGGGGAAACGTCTTTTAAAATCAGATGGTTTTCTGTGAGCGATGCCTTCGGCAAGGCTTCGCCAACGCACTACATCAACATAGTTCGTAAGTCGTAATTATTACAAGCCAAAATGCGGTTTGGCTATGCCTCCTACATTGTTGAGGGGCTTGTACTTATTGAACGAAGTTAGTAATTACCAGCTCAGTATGATGATGTTTCTTGCTAGTCTGAAGACAAACCTTAGAAATGTTACCGTAAAAGCATAGCTGAAGTTGATCAAATTTAAGTTGGGAAATATAACTGAAATGTTTGAACGATTGAATACATGGATATTTTGTATCCATTCTGTCTTGACAAATGGGTAGATTTATCGTGGCATAAGCCTGTAAAGATTATATTGAATAGATCCGATTTAATATAAGTGATAATACTTAGCGGTCATAGGAACCGTATCTTTGGAATCTTGCTTTTAATTTGTTCGCCACAGTGAGGTGGAATTGGTTGTTTTCCCAACTGTCAAGTTCAAAACAAGGCTGAATCTTCGTTCGGTGCATAGATAACTTTGTCTCTTGGAACAGAACGGCGCTTCTTTGTTCTTCCAAGTACTGCTTATACATTCGACCCTATAAGTCTTGTTTTATATATGGTGATCTAAATACCAAACCAGGAATCGAGAGTCCGTTTTTGACAACTATGTGGTGAAGCGAGAAAATAGAGTGGATAGGGTTGTCGAACTGAGGGATGGGCAAATGTCGGATCTTGCTGGCTGGAAGATCGCTTGCTGTACAAGTAATGTGGGGGTAAATCGAATAAAAAATACGTCAGTGAACTACTTAAAAGATGCCCACACAAGTTTGAGTCCCAATTCCCGATTTTTCTTATTCGTAACATCTCTCCATACGGAGAACAGATTCAGTTCGGTTATCCGGCTAAGGGCAGACGATTACTCGTCGGGTTTTAAGGTCACTATATATATAGGGGTTTGAAAAAAGAATTCATGTTTTTTTTGCAAGCACACTAATTTATATTATAATGAAAAGTTTTAACTAGACTACTTTACTATCCACTAAAATTGTCGTATTATGAGATTAAGTAAAACTCATACTGACTTCATATTGTAACCATCGTAGCCAAAAACTTAATAAGAGTACTTGTAAAAGAACGACAATTTGCTAAACTTTGGTTGCCAAAGCCTGTAAGTGTCATTCGCAAAGCATCAAGCAGGGAACCGATATCAGAAACTGACCGTCTAGACAAACAAGTTATACATTAACGTTAAATTGTCTTTGGTAGTTCTCTGTAGTCGGCAATACATCTGAGATGCTTCCCTCATCTACCTTAGGTATTAAATTTTCATTTTATTTCCGGAGTAGAGGACAACGCACCAATGCCCACTGTTAATACCCAAACTGAAAACACTAACACCAAATTCACGGCTGATATGGTGCGCACCTATCTGCGCGAGATTGGTCGTGTACCCCTGCTAACCCGCGAGCAAGAAATTATTTATGGGAAGCAGGTACAACAAATGATGAAGCTTGTAGATGCTAAAGAGGTTTTGGAGAAGAAAATACATAGCGAACCGACATTAGAAGAGTGGGCTGCTCATGTCAACTTACCTGAGATAGAGGTAAATAAGACAGTGCAGCAAGGTAAGCGGGCAAAACAAAAGATGATTGAAGCGAATTTGCGTTTAGTCGTCGCTATTGCCAAGAAATACCAAAAGCGGAATATGGAATTTCTGGATCTGATCCAGGAAGGAACACTAGGATTGGAGCGGGGTGTAGAGAAATTTGATCCAACACGGGGTTATAAGTTTTCGACTTATGCTTACTGGTGGATTCGTCAGGCAATTACCCGTGCGATCGCTCAGCAAGGACGTACCATCCGTTTACCCATTCACATTACCGAGAAGCTGAATAAAATCAAAAAAGTGCAGCGAGAACTTGCACAAAGGTTAGGGCGATCGCCATCTCCTGCCGAGATTGCCAAAGAACTTGAGCTAGAACCAGCCCAGATCCGCGAGTATCTGAACATGGCGCGTCAGCCAGTTTCATTGGACATTAAGGTTGGTGATAACCAAGATACCGAGTTGCAAGAAATGCTTGAGGATGAAGGACCATCACCAGAACATTATACAACTCAGGAATTCTTGCGCCAAGACCTGAACAATCTCTTAGCAGAACTGACTCCCCAACAGAGAGAAGTTTTAGCTCTGCGCTTTGGTTTAGAAGATGGTAACGAAATGTCTCTGGCAAAAGTAGGTGAACGGTTAAATCTTAGCCGGGAACGTGTCCGCCAGTTAGAACATCAAGCTCTTGCTCATTTACGCCGTCGTCGTGCCAATGTTAAAGAGTACGTTGCTAGTTAATGTATCAATACTTCGGCGCGATCGCGCGCTAGAAACGATCTGCCTCCTAAATTTAGGGGGCAATTTTTTTCCCATTTTATCTATGAAATGCATAAGACCTCTATACAAAGATAGATGATAGAGATGAAAAGACTGGTATTTTTTTTGATAATTTTCGGAATAAATTGTTAAGAATTCCGCTCAATCTAAGCAAAGATGTCTTGCTCGGACAAAATTATTTACTCTATTTAATTCTATATACGGATCGCTAATAACCAAGAAAATGTTAGTCTAGTTTAAGTGCGAAAAGTTAAAAAAGTCTTTATTTAGATAGTTTTTTCCAGATCACTAGATAACCGTCAATAATAGAACAATGTTAAAACTCGTAAATAAGGCTAAAAGCATTACCAATAACAAATGATCAGGATCAAAGGACAGTATTGACTCAAAGTGTGAGGCTCGCGCTGAGGATATGAAACCTTTTTTATGACTGAACTCATTAATAAGCTGTATTTATACTGACCTACTTATTATAGTGAATCAGACTTTTGAAGGAGCCTTTGCCAATCAGTCATCTGTAAGGTTTAAGGACACAGCAGAAAAGATGGATAGTTTTTTAAAAGGAGAAAAACGTGTTTAATATAATCAATAAGTTACTTCCCCCACGCCAGTTCAGAATCCCCCTTGCAGGTTTGCTTTTGGTTAGTGGTGTTGTTGCTGTAGGTGGTGTTCGACCAGTCGTCAGTAGTCAAATAGAATATCTCAGTACATTGACACATGAGGGTTATGGTCATCAAGCAGAAACACACACTTGGTTACAGCGAAACTATTCCTCATCTCTAGAATCTACTCCTCAAAAAGAAGCCCGTCTTCGTAAAGCACTTACAAAGTCAGTCGCATCCTCCAAGGTGGCGGATAGTAGAATGGAAACGTACACCTGGTTGCAGCGCAATTCATTAGAACAATCAGTACCTCACAGACAGGAGAGATCTGTACAAAATTCTGTACAAACATCTTCTGCAATATTAGTTAATAAATTAAAAGCACGACACAATAATAGAACTTTAGTAGCAACACAGACACTAGCAGCACCAAAAACTAAGTTTCCCACACAAGACGGTGTCTACCTCTACGGTCAATCGCCAAAAGCAGGTCAGCTAGGACAAGGCTATATTATATTTGAAAAGCAGCAGAACAGCTTGGTGGGTGCATTGTATATGCCTAGCTCTGAGTTTAGTTGTTTTAATGGCACACTCAGTCAGTCAGGGAACTTGGCGATGACAGTCACTGGTTATCCAGGTGAAGCAAGCGCAACTCAAGTGGCAACAAGTAACCTCACTAGTTTTAGTGAAGATGGACCGACTTCCTATGCTCACTCTGTAGCACTCAATGACTACTATCAGCTAAATACAATCAGTGCTAATGATAGGCAGATTTTGCAAATGTGTAGATCTCATCATTAAGGGAGAAATACACAAGTTGTGATTAGTCATTTGGAAAGAACTAAGGAGAAATGACCAATGATAGCTATCAAAGGTTAATACTCAATCCCTGGTTGCGCCTTAACGCTTTGATCCCTTAAGGGATGCTTGATTAAAGTCATTTCCGTTACCAGGTCAGATATTTCAATTAGTGCAGTAGGTGCGCCTCTGCCTGTAAGAATAATATGATTGTCAGCTGGCTTTTGTTTTAAACCGGTGAGGACTTCTTCAACTGGTAAGTAGCCAAGTTTGATAGCAATATTGATTTCATCCAGCAATACTAGTTTAAAGTCAGGGTTTTTGATGTATTCTAATCCTTTTTGCCAAGCTGTAAGAGCGTTATCAATATCGCGATCGCGGTCTTGAGTTTCCCAAGTGAAGCCTTCACCCATAGCGTAAAATTCTATTTGGTCTTCCCAAAAACTAAAAACTTTTTTCTCCGCAGGTTCCCAAGCACCTTTAATGAATTGAACGATCGCCACCTTGTATCCATGACCGAGCGATCGCAATATCATCCCCAAAGCTGCAGTCGTTTTTCCCTTACCATTACCTGTGTGAACAATAATTAAACCTTTTTCTGAGGATGCTTGAGCAATTCGCAAATCTTGTACTTCTTTGCGTCGCTGCATCTTTTTGCGATATTGCTCATCACTAAGAGCGGGGGAATCGGGAGTCGTGTCTTCCATTTATATTAAAAGTGCTGTATATAGTAATCCTAAATTATTGGTGAGCAGTGTTCATAAAAGCGGATAGAAACCCAGTATTGTTTGGTGTTGTCCACTCTACTCCTTGATAACTGTACGTTCGCTCATTTTTAACCGCCAGATTTATTTAAGCCTTACAGGGCTTATAATCCAGGTGCTGCAATCGATTCTGGCATTTTTGGCTCGCACAGAGCTTTTGCCATTTTATGATTTATGGTATCCCTGTGCCTTAAAGAATCCCCTCTGGGAGCATAGCTGTGATGGTCAAAAATTTTACTTACAAATAACGGGTTACTGAAAAATCTCCTTTTTCCTTTTGCATGAAGGCTTTAATTCCCCGGACGATCTCAAAATAAGCGAACGCACAGTGATAAAGTTAACGAGAGCGTATAGCAGTAATTCAAAGCCATATTACTCAGCTTCAGTGTCGATGCAATTCTTAATGCAGCAAATGAGACAAAATGATTTGTCCTTACCAACTGGATGTGTTGTCCGCAAAGCAACATCTGATGATATTTGGTCAATTAGGTGGTTAGTGTTCACGGCAAAACTTGATCCCACTCAAATACGCTTTTCACAATTCTGGGTTATTGAGTGCGAGAGTAAATTGGTAGCGTGTGGACAACTACGCAATTTCTCCGGCGCACAAGAACTGGGAAGTTTAATTGTGGCACCAGCTTGGAGAAGTCGCGGTTTGGGGACTTTTCTGATAATGCATTTAATTCGCCAAGCAACTCAACCATTGTATCTAGAATGTTTAGGTCAGCGACTGGCACTGTTTTATGAGCGCTTTGGCTTTGTACCAATTTCCTTTGCTGATTTACCTCAATCTCTTAAGCCCAAATTCGGATTATCTGATTTAGGGAAGAGGTTGCTGGGAGTTCCTGTAGTATTTATGCATTATTCTGGTAGCAAATAAACTTAATATAGTGACTAACATACCTCAACCAGAACAACATGCGCCTTTATTCTCCGCAAGCGATCAAGATGGCAATCAAGTTAATTTGACTGATTTCCAAGGTCAATGGGTTATTTTATATTTCTACCCGAAGGATGATACTCCTGGTTGTACAGTTGAAGCTAAAGATTTTACCGATCTGAGTCAGGATTTCAGCAAGTTGAAAGCAAAAATATTAGGCGTTAGTCCAGATTCACTGAAATCTCACTGCAAATTTATTAACAAATATAATCTGTCAGTGACACTACTGAGCGATCCAGAACATCAGATTGCTGAAGCTTACGGTGCGTGGCGTCTCAAAAAGTTTATGGGTAAGGAGTATATGGGTGTAGAGCGCTCAACGTTCCTCATCGCACCTAACCAGACCATTGCACATACCTGGTCAAAAGTCAAGGCAAAAAGTCATGCGATCGCAGTCCTAACTCAATTGCAGCAATTGATAAATATCTAAATGGACATCAAGAGAAATGATGTTGGGGCGATCGCACGGCGGTTTAAGGTACGTTTTTGAGCTGCCCAAGCACTCACAGAAAAGATCCCGATTATTAGCATGGATGCAATGCTAGACAATTATGCAGTCACTCGTTAACAGATCCACGTCTACATTACCTAATTCTCTGTGTCTTTTAACTCGACTTACATAAATATCAACCGCCAAGATAGCAACTGCGGCATGATGATTGGTAACTTTGAACTCAACTTTAATGATGGCGAAATTCGCTACAAAACCAGCATCGATGATTTAGTTTCGATGCCTCGCACGCGATCGCTATTGGGGAATATTGGGACTACGAAGAGAGATCTCGTTTGACGACTCGGCATTTATTTCTTGGCAATATGCTAACCCGGTTTTTGGTACCAAAGATACTCATACCCCTTTACCTTGCGCTTGGATTTGTTCAATCGATTTCCTTTGCAAAAATAGGATGAGATTAATCGTCATAATCAAAACCGCCAAAGGAGTAATGTGCGTCCAATGTCCGTTCATTTTATCTAGTATATGCCAGGGTAATAGAAAAATTAATAAATAAGTCAACTTATGGAGTTTTTTCCAATTCTGTTTTAGTCTCTTTACACTAAAGTCATTAGATGTAATTGCTAAAATAGTGAGAATTGTTATTGAGGAAAAGCCCTGAAAGTAATTGATATATGTTTGGAAATCTAATAAGTTGAAATTTCTTTGCCAAAGCATCAAAATCCCATGATTCCAGGCAAAACAGAAAGTGGCAACACCTGTATAACGACGATTTTGAAATAGCCACTTTAAAATTGGTTGCTTTTTAGTAGCTGGAAAAACTGTTTTCATTATAGTTGGCATGATAGTCGAAGTATATAAAAGCAATGACAACCAGCCTATAATATTAGCAAATGGTGCTGGGTCTAAAACTATAAAAAGTAATATACTGAAAGCACAACTAAATAAAACTAATGCAACGAAAATGAAGAATTTTTTCCGAAACAGAGGCTCTTTAAGCATAGTAAATTTCGATGATTTAAATCATAATTTGCCAAAATGGACGCGATATACTTTATAACTTGGGTTCAAGTTACGGAAGCTATCAGCGTATCTTTGAACATAAAGGTTAACCTTAGAAACGCCAACAAAGGCTAATTCTTATGTAATTGACTACATAAAAATTACGCATAAAGAGAATCTTCTATCCTGATGTATTGATGATATTAAAGTCTAAACGTCGGTTGGGACTTACGAATACTTCAAAAATTTCAATATTTACACCCCTATATGGAATTGTTTCAACCATTTTTTATTTCTCTAATATGTGTTGTAAATAGAATGCCCAAAAAAATCCAAATATTAACGTGTATTTCCAGATACTTTTACCTTTATTTTTGAAAATATCACTTCTAATAAATAAAACCTCCTAGATCTCCTATCCTCTAGGGGTTTCACTGTTTTAATAAGGCTGGGGATTTATTTACTGGTAGGTGCCTAAGAACTAAGTCTGGCTATATTGATGCTTAGTACAGCCATAAATCCGTGACGAATTAAATCACCTACTGGTAAAGCTTGAATTCCCTCAATAACGCTACGAACTTGTGAAATCTTGTACTTTGAAACTTTCTAAGTTTTACTCACAAATGAGTAAACTAGCCTCCAAAATAAAAAAGCGTGGACCTGGGCGGCCCCGCGCAGACGAACGAGATTTGCAGAACGAAGTAATTTTGGAAGCTGCTACCGCAGTGTTTCTCGAGCAAGCTAAGGCTTTGCCCGCGCGGGTGCGTCTAAGCAGACGATCTACTCGCTGACTTAAATATCAATTTGTGTTTATTTACACACACTTAATCATCAGTAACTTGTCCTCTCATAGACTTAATTTGTGCGCGTTTAGTTTTATGGTCAAGACGTTTTTTTTGAGAACTGCGAGTTGGTTTAGTTGGTTTGCGTCTTCGGGGTACGACGACTGAGCTTTTGATAAGTTCTTGGAGTCGTCTCAAAGCTTCCTCCCGGTTTTGCTCCTGGGTTCGGTGTTCTTGAGCTTTGATGACGATGACTCCCTCTTGAGTAATGCGTCGGTCGTTTAACTTCAATAGTTGTTCTTTATAGCGATCAGGTAATGATGAGGCCTCAATGTTGAAGCGTAAGTGGATAGCGGTAGAAACCTTATTAACGTTTTGACCACCTGCGCCTTGTGAGCGAATGGCACTAATTTCGATGTCGCTGTCCGGGATAATAACTGTTTTAGAAATTTGTAGCATAACTTAATTGTATATCCAAGTAACTCCATCCTGGTGCATGAACTTCTGGTATGATTGCTACGTCTATATCTCCAGCATTCAGCTTCAAGTGCCGCTACTTGATCGGCTTTAAACTGAGTTATGGTAATAGGCATTCAGCCGTCAGCTACTGCTCATGTATTAATTTTAGTAATAGTGTGACATCTGAAGATTTACATAATTCCGTTCATAGTTGACTGCTGACAACTGATAGTGAGTCCAGTCTTGTTCGCGGAGCGTCTCCTCTTGGTAGAAGAAAAGTCTCCTTTCTTTGGGAAGAAGCGAACTCGAATGCTGAATCCTTATAAGCAAACAAATTTTGCGGAGCTGCTGCTTGAATGTCAACAACATCTACCCCTCGTTTGATTCTGGAAACTTTACTTCCACATCTAAAAGTGGCAGCAGCTTATGCCCATCAAATTCAATCTCGTCTTACCGCACTTCCTGACAAACAAAGCGGGGACAATTTTTTTGCGGCTGCCTTAACTGATGCGGATCTTGCTATTCAGAATTTGGTGGAAGTCGTACTACTAGGTACTTTTCCTCAAATTCGCTTTTATGGGGAAGAACACGAACAATCTCGCAATACTAAATATTTTCGTTCTATCGAACTCGGTGAACAAAATGATTACTTGGTGACGCTTGATCCTATTGACGGGACAAGATTTTATCTTGACGGACATTCTAATTACCAAATTATTCTGGGTGTGCTTAATGCAGATGATTTTGAAGCAGTGATTGCTCTCTCCCCTGCTCAAAACATTTATTTTTATGCATTAAGAGGTGAAGGGGCTTTTCAAGGGACTCTCTTGATGAACTTAGAAGATTGCACTCCACTACAAGTCACATCTGACAGCAGAACAGTATTGTTGGGATTGGGAATGAGTGACTTGGCACCAGCACTAAAACCACACTATCAAGTCGTTGATATCGCATCTGATTACTCGAGTGACATTCAGATTACCAATCTTAACAGCATTCTTACTGGTCACCTTTGTGGGGCAATGATCAAATCCGGTAACTTTATTGACAGTGCTGCACTCGCCTTCTTAATGAAAGAAGCAGGTTGGATCGTCACAACTTTGGATGGATCTAAAGTCCCACCCTTGCATACTTGTAAAAACTACAAGCTACCGGGACTCATAATCGCTACCCCGAGTGCATATCAACACCTGTTTGAAGCAGCCATGTCTTAGAATCAGGAATGATTTTATAAAATTTGGGACAAAAATACAGTTAAGTTCCTCAGCTTATTGCCTATTTTCTAAAACATCCATTTTGTCTATGCTACCCTCTCAAAAACTTGCCCTCAAACAACCTGTCACCAGTCGCAATCTTTGGTTTAACCGACTGATGGCAATTATTGCCTTAGTTAACTTATTTTTAGTCTTTTTTGACTTAAGCTATGTTCCTTGGCGTAATTTATATTTACGGGAGGTTCCTAGTGTAACTCAGTTGTATGACCCAATTAAAGGCATTGAAATTCATCGAGAGACACAAAATTATATTAATACAGTATACCAATTAGAAGATCAGGTTTCCAGTACAGGTTTACAGTCATCTGAAACAGAAAACTTATTAACTCAATTGCAAACTCTCAGTGATGAGATGATTAAGGATAATCCTTTTGCTGCGGCTAATAAAAGCGGGATTTTAGAAAAGATTAAAAATATCATGCGCGATCGCATGAGAATTGAATCGGCGCATCAAGCTTTTAGAGCGTTTTGGAGTAAAGGGCATTTTGAGAGCGCGGGTTGGCAACCAGAAATTGATTTTTTTCAGACTCAAATTCAACCTTTAATTGAAACAAACTACTATCGCCGAATCGGAATAAACGGTAAATTCCTCAATCGTTTCTGGCAGATTGACTTACCATTTGTGATTTTATTTAGCTTAGAACTTCTACTAGGTAGAGCTTTTTTGAAGAGTCGCTCAGAGATGGGATTAACTTGGCAGCAAGTAATAGTTCGACGTTGGTACGAGCTTCCTTTAATACTTCCGTTTTGGCGATTTTTGC
Source organism: uncultured Scytonema sp. (assembly GCA_937873135.1). Lineage (GTDB taxonomy): Bacteria > Cyanobacteriota > Cyanobacteriia > Cyanobacteriales > Nostocaceae > Rhizonema. The sequence continues at coordinate 39,421 of CALMVQ010000094.1, forward strand.
GAGTCATTCCTGTGATTATTCGCCTCAACCAAGCTGATTTATTAAATCTCGATATTGCCCGTCAGGAGATTAACCGCGATGTTGTGGCTAACTTTGCCGAAGAAATCACTGAGATTGTTGCAATCCGGTTAATTACTCAACTTCAAGAGTCAATTCAGCAAGGCAAAATCCTAAATTGGTTCTTGCGACCACATACCCGCAAGTCTTATATTGATATCAATAATACTAATGAAATTAAGGCGATCGCTTCTCACTTTCTTCGTCTTACAGTCTATCATGTTGTCCCGAAAATTCAACCGGATATAGAAGCATTACTACATCGTAGTATAAAAACTACTCTGAGTCAATCGCCGACTTATCAACAACTGCAAAATGTGCCGGGAGTCAATCAAATACCCACTCAGTTGACAGACAAGTTAGTGACAGAGATTTCTCAAACAGCATATACCACGATGATAAGTTTATTAGAGGATTCTGAATTAGGAGCAATATCCAATCGTTTGATTGATAATTTTGGTGCTGCTTTAGAAGCTGAATTTCAAAAGGAACAGAACATTAAGGAAATTAGTGCTTTAATTATCGACCTTTTAGAAGAAATTAAAATTAACTACATCATAGGAATTGTAGAAGGCGGATTAGAAAAAAGCTTGCAAGAAGCAACTCAAATCCGTAAAATTATTCAACGTTAAATGAAGATGTTCCTAATTTAGCGCTTGCTTAAGATTTGGATGAAAGTTTCGTTTACCTATTTATGTTTTTTTGCGATCACTTACTTAGTCATGTACTTCATCAATTCGTATCATAAGATTAAGGCTTGTAATAAGTGCGCTGAAGCGCAACTACGAACGAATGCTGTTATAGTTGATTGCGTGCTTTGAGAAGCAAATATCTATCTACTAATTGATTTGTGATTTGATTTGCGGGTGCATCCAGTACTAACACACCTTTTTGTTTTAGCTGGGCAAATGCGAGTTGCCGCTGTGCTAATAAATCAAGGGCAACGGCACGGGTGTAGGCGGCTATTGTTTCTCCTTCAGTTGGGGTTTGTGCTAAACGATCAACTTGCGGATCGCGCAGGGTGACGCAAAAGGGAAGATAGCGGGGTGCCAGTTTGGTGAGTGCGGCAAGAAGTTCGGCAGAGGCTGTTACATCAACTAAGTCCGTAATGATGACAACCAAACAACGCCTGGTTTGCTGCTTGACAAAATTTGTGACTGCTCCTAAATAATCAGATTCCAGCAACACTGGTTGAATGGGTGTCAGGCGATCAATCAACTGACTTAGATGATGTTGTCCTCTTTCCGGGGGAATCCAGGCGTGCATTTGGCGATCAAAGACACCCACGCCAACGCGATCGCCTCGATACAACCCGGCTAAAGCTAAAGATAGTGTTGCATTCAAACCCCAATCAAACCTTTGTAAATTTTGTACTCTTGCGGTCATTAATCGTCCGCGATCAAGTAAGATTAGTAAAGTCTGTTCTTTTTCGGGTTCTAAAACTCTCACCAATGGCGATGTGTTGCCTGTGCCTAGACGACGGGCTGTAGCTTTCCAATCTATGAACCGTAAATCTTCTCCAGTGCGATAGTTCCGCAATTCGGCAAACTCAGTGCCGATACCTAATTGCCGTTGGCGATTGACTCCAGATGATTGTAGTGTGAGACGAATTGAGAGCGATCTCAACCCGATTAAATCAGGATAAACCTTTACCGTCAGACTTTGCGGAATCTTCCAATTATCCCAAGCTAATCCCCAAGATCCCAATTGCCGAATCTGAATGTCGCCCCAGGAAAATTCTCCCCGTTGTGTGGGATGGACAGTATAAGTAAGCCCTTGAGTGGTGTTATTGGCAACAGCAGCCCGTAGTGTTGACACAGAAACTTTAAACTCACTCGGGTAATAGTCGGAAATTTGTACGACAGCGTTGGTATTCGCTGACTTGACGTTGAGGAAGACTGGATTATCTTGCCCAACAGAAAGGCGTGGTGGCAATTCTCGGGAAATCTGAACTCGATGCGATCGGACTCGCAAACCATCCACTACCATCAATCCTAGTACAACAATATCCAGTAACAAAGTGATCGCGATACTGGATGGAATGCCGAGAAAGATTGCTAAAGTCGCGGCAAGAATAATTCCTGATATCAATAATATGTAAAGTCGTTTGGAAGGAACCATATTTTTGGGGCGTAGGGGCGGGTTTAATCGAGCTCACGTCTGGGCACATGCAATATTATGTCAAACCCGCCCCTACCAATGTAGGGGCAATCACGGAAACAAAACTTAGGTATTCCACAGTCTACAATTGTTTTAATAGCTTTAATAATATTGGTAGCAGCTTGATAAGTCATAGGTTGAATACGCCAACTTTTTAATACATTTCTAAAAGCATTTGAACATACTGCTCATTTTTTACAGAACTGACTTTATCAAAGTGACTACTGGTAGGTTTTTACTTAATTCGTGCCTGATAGATTGTGCTATCTCATAAGCAAAATTAACTGGGACAGCATTTCCTATCATTTTGTATGCATCAGATAAATCTTGATAATAGAAAATAAAATCATCGGGAAATGTTTGGATTCTGGCGCATTCGCGAACAGTTAGTCTTCTATACGGATACTGAGACTCAGGATCAAAAATCCACTTGTCCTTACCAACGTGAATCATCCGATTTGCTTGCGGGTGTATAGGAGCATGGCGACCACCCGCCTGTATTGTAAATGATGGCTCATTCCATGAACGAACTCGATTTCTAGACATATAAATACTAGAAAAACCGCCTTGCATATATTCATGATTTGGTACAAGGCAATCTTTACCATTTGTTTTGCTTCTACCAATAGCGGATAACTCAAGCCCCTGTAAATCTCCAATAGCTTGTCTCAGTATGTATCTGTCTGTTGAAAGTTTTACTGCATCAAAATGAAACCTTTTTCCCAATCTAACGTGAAAGCCCACAAAGATAATTCGCTTTCTTTCTTGTGGAACATTGTAATTTTTTGCATCGAGCAGTCTGTAGGCTACTACATAGCCCGCCTCTTCAAAAGCCGCAGTGATATTATGTAAAGCTATGTTATGCTTTTTGTGAAGCATTCCAGAAACATTCTCGGCTAGAAAGAACGAGGGTTGTTTATCCTTGAGGATGCGGACATACTCCCAAAAAAGCTGACCGCGTTCGTCGCCCAGTCCTTTCTGAGTGCCAGCCTCACTCCAGCTTTGACAAGGAGGCCCACCAATAATCCCAATGCAATCTGGAATATCTTTCGAGGGAATATCTCTAATACTTCTTCTGTCAAAAACCTTATGAGAGTGATTTTTTTCGTATGTCTCCCAGATAGCCTTATCAAATTCATTAGCCCATACGACGTCAAAACCTGCCTTAGAGAAACCTAAGTCTAGTCCGCCGCAACCCGAAAATAAAGACACGATATCATTTTGCATTTGAAAACCTATATTTATCAACTGACTGTTGCTATTTAGGTTTTTGCATTTTACAACATCTATCAAAATCTAATAAATAGCTCGGATAACTAGGTACCTCCTAATCCTTAAGACAGACTCGGTAAAATTCAGCGGATGGGCTAAAAGAAGATAGGTAATTTTACACTTGGAGTCATCGAGATCGCATCTGAACACATGCAATATTATCTCAAACGCGACTCCCTAATTACCTCGGTACTGGTACTTTATTCAGTATTGACGCAATGACGTTCTCAATTTGCAAACCATCAAGCATCGCTTCTGGTTTTAAAATCAAGCGATGACGAAGTAAAGGTGATGCCACTGCTTTGATATCATCAGGGGTGACAAAATTCCGTCCGGCTAAGTAGGCTGTCGCTTGAGATGTCTGCAACCACAACCCAGTAGCGCGAGGAGATGCACCTAAAGCTAAGTCGGGATATTGCCGCGAGACTCTGACTAATCCGATAAGATAGTCAATGAGGGCGGCGGAAACTTTGACTTCTTTGACTGCTTGCCTTGCGGCTAAAATTTCTGCTACCGTGACGACTGGCGGTAAGCTCTCAATATCCAAGCGTCTCGCCGCAAAACCCGCTTGACGATTGAGTAACATTTGCTTTTCAGCATCTTGATCGGGATAATCCACAACAAGTTTGAATAAAAATCTGTCTAGTTGCGCCTCTGGTAACGGATAAGTCCCCTCAAATTCTAAGGGGTTTTGCGTTGCAATCACCCAAAATAAGTCTGGTAAAGGTAAACTTTCACCATCCAGCGTCACCTGTGTCTCTTCCATTGCTTCCAGCAAAGCTGCTTGCGTTTTGGGGGGTGTTCGGTTAATTTCGTCTGCTAGCAGGATTTCAGTAAATATCGGTCCTTTTTTCAATGTAAAATTACGGTTATTTAAGTCAAAAATATTTGTCCCAGTAATATCTACAGGTAAAACATCAGGCGTGAGTTGAATCCGGCGAAACGATGCATTAAGTGACTGCGCCAGAACTTTGGCTAACAGTGTTTTCCCAGTTCCCGGCACTCCTTCTAAAATAATGTGTCCACTCGCCAGTAATGCCACCAAAACTTGCTGTATAAGGGTAGATTGCCCAACAACGATCTGCGACAGAGCTTCACCAAGGCGAGTTAATATAGGATTCTTGTTACTCATAAGCTACATAGGGAGTGGGGAAAACAAGGAGATATCCTTAATGACGGCGGACATTTTGCCATTTACGCAACCAGTTTATCAAGTCTTTTTCATTTAAGCGGCGTTTTTGTGATTGTAGCTTTAACGCTGCTTTCAGTTCTGAGGGGCGATCGCCTATTTGCTGTTCCCAAGCATCGATTAAAGTTTGATCATCAAGTAGTTCTTGCCCGAACCCCAAGGCTTTTTGGAGTTGTCGTTTTTCTTCTTTGCCCACTACTTCTATAACAAAGTCGCTGGATTCTGCTTTTTGAAGCACTCCTGCTAATGCTTGGATGTAAGCTTCGCTGTTCTCAATGACTGGGGTAGTATCTAAAGCTACTGGTTTACCAAAGCGGCGATTTTCTCCCCAAATCAGCACTAATAGTAACACGCCTGCTTGCAGCAATGCAGGAAACAAAGGAGTTTGAGTAAGATAATCGAATAAATCACCTTTACCTTCGCTCTTTCTTACACTGGGATCTTTGTAGCCATGAATGTACTCATCTACCAGTATTAAGTCATCTTTTTTTCTTACTAAACTTGATAAATACTGGAAATTACTTAAATCATCTTGATAGGCATTGGCAGCTAAATAAGGAGTTATCGAAAAAATCACTTTCCCTTTACCGTACTGTTGTTCCCAAACCACAGCACCAAAGCGATCGCCTAAAGAAACCTCTCCCTTCCCGACAAACCGCCTTCTCGTATCAATTTTTACATTCCCTGCCAAATATTTTTCCTGGGTACTAAAGTTAGCTGCACTGACTTGCTCTTGTACACCCAAAAGAACTAACATATTGCCAGCTTTTACCCATGCTTGCTCTTCACTGTCTAGAGTGGGTCTTCTCAGGCGACTTGTAACTTGTATCAGAACAATCGGGCGTTTTTCTAAGTTTAAATTGTTAAAAGGCTTTTGCCAGCGCTGAATAGAAGTTCTTTGCTGTTGCATAAAACTATACCAAGCACCATAGCCATCCGGAGCACGGCTATAGGTGGAACCACTATTAATTTTGCTGCCTGTCGGTCCCGCAAACAAGGTAAGTATAATCATAACTCCTAAAGCGATCGCCCCAAGCCAAGCAAGCCGATTTGATCGTTTCATATTAAAACCTCTGATACGTTTGGAAACCGTGCGGTTTTAACCCTTACTTGGAAAAACGAACGCTCCTTTTAATGAGCGACAAAATATTCGTGAATACCATTGCCGCCTTGGGGTTACTTGATGTCGGGTAACATTGCAATTTACTTTCGTTCAGGCAATTACGAACTGACATCTTTCACCCTGTACGCGCTTGGGGTTTTGCTCATTCGAGCCTTCCCTTGCGGGAGTAAAGTTCGCCTTGTCAAAGTTATCGGTCGGTACTATCCGCTTCAGCACTGCCTTACCCCTCGTGAGACTGTTTAACCACTTGGTTCTAGGGTCCATGGACTGCATCCCGGAGTAGGAACTTTAACACTTGCCGATAACGTAGCACCGAAGTGCTAAGACGGGTCAGCTATCTAAAAAGTGAGCACGAAGCCCCGTCTCTTTAGAGCGGGGTGCTGACTGTCAATAGCTAATAGCTAATAGCTCATGGTAAGAGGACATCTAGCAATTAGCAATAGCAGTCCTATTTAAAACGTAAAATTACTTATTTTATAGTAGGGGACTTCGGCTGAGATCCCCTACTTCATGTCTCGCTTATCCATCAGCTATCTCCCGATATGCCTGTTGACACTGTTCGTAATTTTCACGATTTACTTCGGTATCACTGAAACATATTTGCTCGTGAGTTGAGATCAAAGTCTCATAAGGTTGCATCGAAGTCACAGACAATTGCAGTAATTGCAGGTATTCTCTATCAGTGCGGCTGAGTTTGTGAGGAAGAATAGATTTTTCGTGCAAGTACTGTAGCATTGCTAAGTAAAGACAGCGACAAGCCTCAGGGTAGTTACCCTGACGATAAAATTCTTGTGATCGCGCGATCCATTGTCCTACCGACAACTCGCTTTCAGCAATTTTTGCACTAGGAGTCGCACGACGATTCTTCAGCATTAAATTTAAATAAGGACTGAATTTTCGCCACAGTAGCCAAACAACCCAAGCCAAGAATAAGCCGAGGAGAACCCAAAAAAGTAACTTCAGCAATTTCTCTACCCAAGGACTTATTGACCATTTTGGCAAACTTGGCAAATTTAAATTAAAGCGGGAAAATTGGTATTCCAGCCATTCTCCCACTTGTTGTTGGAACTGAGAAAACTGCCAGCCCCAGTTTGTTTTTTCAAAAGAATCTGTAGACATAAAGGGGAAAAGGGGGGATGGGGAATAATAACTCCTGTACGGGCAGGTTTTATCCGATAATCAACCTATTTAATATTAATGGTAAAACCTGCCCCTACTGCTAACTCCTGTACGGGCAGGTTTTATCCGATAATCAACCTATTTAATATTAATGGTAAAACCTGCCCCTACTGCTAACTCCTGTACGGGCAGGTTTTATCCGATAATCAACCTATTTAATATTAATGGT
>CALMVQ010000095.1:0-11129 GCA_937873135.1 uncultured Scytonema sp.
CCTCCTGCAACAATAGCTCTATGCCAGGTTATTCTTTACACAAAAGCCCCCTAGTGGATCAACTAGGGGGCTTTTGTTGTTGATACTTTTTGAACCGCGCCTGTAGCTAAGAACGCCAAGAAAGAAGTAAAGAATATATAAGTAGGGTTGCTGAATAAAGCCTTGAACCGATTCCAAATAAATAAGGATTTTAATCCTTTTTATTCCAAGCAGCTTCAAGGCTATGGCACTCAAGGTTATATATAATATCGCACTTGATTATTTTCGTATGACAATTAAATTGAACAGCGATCGCACTCCACCCATCAACTTATTCGAGTACGAGAAGCTAGCAACACAACATCTATCTCAAATGGCGTTTGACTACTACAGTAGCGGCGCTGGAGATGAGGCAACATTGTGGGATAACCAAGCTGCTTTTGCACGATACAAGCTTCGACCTCGAATGTTAATAGATGTAAGCGAGCGTGATTTGACTACCTCAGTCTTAGGACATCCGCTGCAACTACCGTTATTGATAGCTCCAATGGCTTTTCAATGTCTTGCCCACTCAGATGGTGAAATTGCCACAGCAAGAGCGGCTGCGGCTGCGGGTGTAGGTATGGTGTTGAGTACACTTTCGACAAAGAGCATAGAAGAAGTCGCAGCTGTGAGTCATCAGTTCAAAAACACTCTGCAATGGTTTCAGCTTTACATACACAAAGATCGGGGATTGACTCGTGCAATGGTTGAAAGAGCTTATGCTGCTGGCTACAAAGCACTTTGTGTGACTGTGGATGCTCCTATTTTAGGACGTAGAGAGAGAGATAAGCGTAACGAGTTTGCCCTGCCGCCCGGTGTGCAATTGGCTAACCTTGCTTTATCAGGACTCAATATCCCCCAAGAACATGAAGAATCTGGGTTATTAGTGTACTTTGCCGAGCAACTAGACTCCTCCATAACTTGGCGTGATTTAGAATGGTTGCAATCATTGAGTCCACTACCTTTGGTACTTAAAGGGATTCTGCGAGGTGATGATGCAACACGTGCGGTGGCATGCGGTGCAAAGGCAATTGTAGTTTCTAATCACGGAGGTCGTCAACTTGATGGAGCAATAGCGTCTTTAGATGCTCTGTGTGAGATTGTCGAAGCAGTCGATGGCCGCTTGGAGGTACTTTTAGATGGAGGCATCCGTCGCGGCATTGATATCCTCAAAGCTTTAGTTTTGGGAGCAAGGGCAGTACTATTAGGACGTCCCGTTTTATGGGGACTCGCCGCAGACGGAGAAGCAGGTGTTGCTCACGTCATTTCGCTCTTAAAAGATGAGTTTGATGTGGCGATCGCTCTCAGTGGTTGTGCCAAATTACAAGATATCGACTCTAGTTTAGTATTTAAAAAGTGAACCTAGCCCTGAGAGTTGTAATCACATCAATACTATTACGATTGTCCTGGTTAGGAGCCGTTAGCCAGACTAAACCAGACGTCAGTGAAATGTTAGGTGTTAACTGATACTGATACAACGCTTCAATGTGAAGTGGGATATCTGTCTTGAATGGTTGTGGGTTGCCACCGTTAAAGTGTGTGAGATCAGGTTCCGCATTGAGAGGGCTGCGCAAGGTAGCCAATTCAGTCGCAAATTCTTGTTGCAGCTTTTGCACAGCTAACAAGTCAACATTTCTTACCAACTCAGCCGTGCTGGTTGCAATCAACTCGTTCATCCGATCCAAACAAGCATTTACACCTGCCCCAAACTCATAACGAGTTAGCGAGCGATTGCCGCGATAAGTTTTATTGGGATAACCTTGTATACAACCATAGCATATTGGGTAATAACAGAAGGGCGAGCGCACCACAGTAGCTACCAAAAACATAGATGATGACAATGATATTCCAAGAATGTTTTTTTCTGTGAAGGTAATAGGAAACATCAATGTCTTTTAGTGGACTCGATATTGCATATAGAACCCATTTGGGATCTTTTTCGGTTCTCAGGCGATCGCTAATCTCAAATCTTCAAACGTCCCAAATTCTTAGTGTGACAATGCGCGGGGGCGCGTGGGTGGGTTATATCCGTAACAAGTTGATACTCAGAGCAATTTACTTTGGTGCAATGATTGGTGCAAATTATGGCGAACCTTTTTTTAGCAGGGGTCCCTTAGCTATCGGTAATTTTTCTGGATTGGAGAAGGACAAATCGCTGAATGTTGCCTTTAGCCCATACTTAACATAATTGGTATTAAATGTGAATCAGCTTTGTCAATACCTCTTTAGATATAAATAAATCAGCATAAGAATAATAATCGTGTGGTATTGCGAGAATAGCTGACAACGCGATAGATAAATCTAGCTATTGCTAGATGCGGAAATTCTCTTAAAAGTTATAATTGACAACTATCTATTCCGAGAGAAGAAACTGTGGATGCAGTACTCGTGCGATCGCACCAACTAAAACTTGCCTTAAGTGATTTCGTCCTGGATGCAGAAGACGAACTCGCCCAAGCACTAGAAACCTATGCAGCACTGAAGTTGCGTCGTGGAAGCGGCGATAATACCCAGCAGGACTTAACGATTGATAGCTTTACGATAGAAGGTAGAGTCGGTAACTCCTCGCCGTTGGATTTATTTATCCAAAGCAGTCCCGACTTGTCAGACAGTGATCGCGAACTCATCAGCAGTTGGCATCGCAGTTTTATTGGCTTATTTGCCATCACTCAAATTCTCCCCGATGGCTTTGAACTGATGAACTGGTTAACAGATAAACACTACATCGTCAAGCCAAACAACGCCCAAACACAACAGGAAATGTCTCGGTTAAAAGAGGGTGAAATCTTACTAACTCGTATTTCTCCCATTAGCGACACCTACTGGACATTCTCCGGTCCTTATACACAAATGGGGAAATTAGGCAAGCCCAAACTTGCAGTAGCGATCGGTAATTTCAAAGAAAACCACAAAAACAACCTTTACAGCGATGCACCAGACTTGCTAGAAGAGGCTTGGCAGTCTGTCAGCAAATATCATGAGCAATTTGTTGATTTTTTTGGTGGGGATGAAATCACCTTACCAGGATACCAACTCAATAAAAAAATCGCCGAATTACAAGAGATTTTGTCTCAGAAACAATTGGAAGCAGCAGGAATCGATCCTTCCAAGTCTTTAGAAGAAGTCGCACAAGAAGCGGGTATCGAACAAGAGGACATAAAAGCGGCAGCAGCAGAATTAGGTGCTGACTCAAAAGTTGTTGAGCAATTGTTCGCTCAAAAAAAGGGCGCTTCCAAAATGGTGATGCCCAAAGTCGAGTTACCTGCCGAACTCAAAAAAGCAGAACAAGTCACAACTTTTTCTCACCCTCGTTGGGGACAGATGTTTCTGCCAACTTACACTAAAGCAAAAGCAATTCTAGAAGCAGAAGACTGGCAAACTATAGAAGGCTCAGAAAAACTGATCCGCCATTACCTTGAAGACAACAATATTAACGCCTTCATTTGGCATCGCCTCGCCCAACAGTATCCAACTCAATTAGAAAAGGTATTACAAACAGTTTTGCAGCGTCCCTTTCAACTGGAAAACGATTTAAACCCACTTTTGCAAGAACACAACAAGCCTATAGAACCAGAATTACCAGAAATTGCCAGCGTACCAATCCATTTACACAACCTATTTCAAGAAGCTGTGGTAGAGGTTAGTAAATCAAAGCCCAAGAGTAAAGGACAACAAAAGCCAGCCAAAGGATTTCGATAGTTCTTGAGAACAGAAATCGCCGCCCGTGGGGTGCTTCTAACTGCAATACGGTTAAGTTTAAGCCTTTTTCTCTCCACCGGCATCCCCTGCTCTTTGAACAGCCTGCCTCAACAGATAAATTTCCTTAACTGAACCGTACTCGGTTATAAAATGTGCATCTTATAAGTATGCTAACTCTTCTTGACCAAGAAGCATCGTGCCGATCTCCGTGTAAAAAGCTGTACGATGGTCTGAAAACTCTTATCCTGTCTGGGTTTGAGAGAGACTTTAGCTATAGAATTAGCCCTTAGTTGACATTTGGACTATCTATCATCACTCGAGAGCAGAACAGACTATACCTGCCTTGGGAGAAAAAAAGGTGATCATAAGCAGATTTGATGATTTCCTGAAGCTCAACGTTAGAACGCGGGTTTCGGCTCGACTTACGTATAAGTTTTGATTAATCGCCGCTCTACCCTCATCAGATCCGAACGCAATGACAAGACTTTTCGTCGCCTAATCCACGAAAATAGCAGGAACGTGTAAGCAGCCTTTTGCCTCAAGCCCTTGCATCCAACTATTGGTGAGCTTCCATATAGGCTCGCAGTAAGGCGTTGATTTGGGTTTGATAACCTCGCCCATGTGACTTAAACCACTCCAATACATCGCTGTCAATGCGTAGCGTAACCTGTGCTTTGTTTTTCGCAGTAGGTAAACCCCGTCGAACGATAGCCGATGCAAACATTTCGGGTGTAATTTCTGGACAATCCGATAAGTCAATGTCGGAATCAGTCATCGCATCAAGTCGTTGCCAATCAGTTTGAGAGTTGCTCGAAATAAATTCGTTGCTCATACTTAGTTGCCTTTCTTATAGAAATAATGCGGGTAGAATCGCCACGTTCGGTATGGACAACAGCTACGAGTATCCCTTGCAACAAGCCAAACGTAACGAAACGCTGCTCTCCGTAGTCATAACGATTGTCTTGAACGGTTACCGTATCTCCGTCAAACACGTCTGGAACGTCGATAAAATCGATCCCGTGCTTGCGAATATTTGCAAAACGCTTTGCTTCATCCCATTCAAACTCCATCACCCAATTGCAGTACTTATTAGCTCATTGTAACTACAAATTGTCGTTATAGCTATTCGGAACACACAAATCTCATTTTGTCATGCGGTAGTCTAAACTCCAGTTCTCAGAAATTCTCAAGAAAACTTTGTCAGCCATGTCAACAATTGTTTGCTGTTTGGTGTGAGGAGGGTGCGACGATAAGTATCTGCCGCCTTCTTAATAGCTTCAGCTTGAGTTGGATAAGGATGAATCACAGTACTGAGCTTATTCAAACCCAACTTACCGACAATCGCTGTCGTCAGTAATGAGATCATCTCACCTGCATGACGGGCGACAATGGTTGCCCCCAAAATTTCATCAGATCCCTTTTTATGAAGGATTTTGACAAATCCTTCCTCTTCACCATCTGCGATCGCCCGATCTACATTCTCGAAAGGAATCTTGATCGTTGCCACATTAATACCCATTTCCTGCGCCTGGTGTTCGGACATCCCCACATGAGCAATTTCTGGATCTGTGTAAGTACACCAAGGCATAATTAGACTGCTTTGTTTGGATCGTCCTAAACCAAAAGGAGAAAACAACGTATTCTTAATGACAATTCGCGCTGCCGCATCAGCAGCATGGGTAAATTTCCAGTCCATGCAGACATCGCCAGCTGCATAAATCTTCGGATTGGTTGTCTGGAGGTAATCATTCACCTTCACACCCTGGCGCGGATCATATTTCACTCCAACTGCTTTTAAATTCAGTCCTTCCACATTTGGGACGCGTCCGGTACCTGCTAAAATTTCGTCTACTGTGACAGAATCTTGCTTGCCATTGCAGGTAAAGTAAAGCATTTTGCCATTAGTCGTTTTTTCTACCTGCTGGATCTGACAACCCAGCAGCAATTTAATTCCTTCCCGAATCAAGACATTTTGGAGAATTTCGGCAGCCTCAGCATCCTCTTTATTTAGGATATGAGAACCTTGATGGAAAAGTACCACTTCACTTCCCAAGCGCTGGAACGCCTGCGCCAATTCGCAACCAATTGGCCCACCACCAATCACCGCTAAACGTCTTGGGCGTTGGGTAAGGGAAAAAACCGTTTCATTGGTAAGATAACCTGCTTCTTCAAGTCCGAGAATTGAGGGTTGCGCGGCTCTGGCTCCAGTGGCAATCACAGCTTTTTTAAACCGGAGGGTTTTGTCGCCAACTTCTACGGTATGATCACTCGCAAATCGACCGTTACCCAAGAAGACATCCACCCCTAACTTTCTGAAGCGCTCTGCTGAGTCATGATGGCTAATTCCTGCTCTTAGCCGCCGCATCCGTGCCATCACTGCTGGAAAATCAACATCAATGTATTTTGGAACCTGAATGCCCAACTTCTGAGCAGACAATATTTCGCCAACGACACGAGAAGAGCGGATGATGCACTTAGATGGTATGCATCCAACATTCAAGCAATCCCCACCCATCAGATGCTTTTCAATCAAAGCAACTTTCAAACCCAAACCCAAGCCTGCTGCACCTGCTGCCACAACTAATCCCGCAGTCCCTGCCCCAATGACTACCAAATCGTAATTATTGGCAGGTTTAGGATTTACCCATGTATTTGGATGTACATAAGAAACCAATTTCTGGTTATACTCATCCATTGGATAAACTACAACTCGGTTGAATTCTGCATCTGACATTGCAATATTTTTCCTATTTTCGCTGCTCAATGTTTTATCAAACAGAATTCAGTAGGGGCAGGTTTGCTCGATTGATTTTAGAGTGGATGAGTTATCTGATAAAACCTGCCCCTACTCCTGTTCGGAATTCTTCTTCAAGACACTCCCTGTTCCAAAGCTTTCTGGGCAACACGAGTGACATAAATGGTTACGGCAACTGTAGCAATAAAACCGACGATCCGAACTGCCCATTGAAGGGTGGGGTTAGTGGGTTGAGCATTCGTCCCGATCATGGCAAGATTCTCAGCCAAGGAACCAATGTAAACGTACATGATAGTACCTGGAATCATGCCAATAGAACCTAATATATAGTCTTTGAGGGAAACCTGTGTAACCCCAAAGGCGTAATTTAAGAGATTGAAAGGAAAGACAGGGGACAACCGCGTCAGCAGCACGATTTTCCATCCTTCTTTGGCAACGGCTCGAGCGATCACTTTAAATTTAGGATATTTCTCTATTTGTTGAGAAACCCAATCCCGTGAAAAGTGGCGTCCGATCAAGAACGCAAAGGTTGCGCCAAAGGTTGCTGCAATGAACACATATACCGATCCCCAAAACACGCCAAACAAGAAACCACCTCCTAGAGTCAGGATGGAACCTGGCACAAAAAGTATGGTGGCTAAGTTGTAGATGAGCATGAACCCAATTGGTGCCCACAATCCAAGACTTTTGACCCAATTTAAAGAATTGTGCAAAATTTCCTGAATGTTTAACTGTTTGGCAACAATTAATAGGGTGGCAATTAGACAAGCTAGAAGTAAGAGTTTGACGATAGAATTAAATCGTCGGTTAGTTTTTTTTATCATTAAAGTTAATTTGGTATAAAAGATTTAACCAATCATCACTGTACGGGCGGGTTTAAGATTCTGAAGTTATTTCTAATTTATATATGGTGATTCTTTGGAAGAGTGATGAAAATTATTTTTTGAATGAATCCGAAGGGCTTGTCGTTAGACATCGCTCCATCAAAGAGATAACGGGAAAAGTCAGCCTACTAACAACTAACTTCTTCTAAATTTTTCTCGGCGGTACCAGCGTACTATTTGCTGAGGAGAAACGCCGAGTAAATAAGCAATAATGATTATTTGATTAATCAGGGTGGTTTTGAAAATTCCTTGTTTCAGCCACCGACGTGGTGAGGTCAAAACTGGCACTCTTATCAGGGCAATGTGTCCGATGCGTCTTAAACGACGCATGAGTTCAAAGTCCTCCATAATGGGTATTTCGTGAAATTTACCCTTTTGGTAAAAGATTTGTTTTGTTAAAAAAATTGCTTGATCTCCATAAGGCATTTGCAAAAAATGCGATCGCCAGTTCACTCCCCATTCCACTAACCGCAAACTCCAATGCGGTGCATCGATCCGCAAGCTAAAGGCACCAGCCACAGTTCCTGGCTGTTGCAATGAATTGCGAACCATAACATCAAACCCACTTGGTAAAAGGGTATCTGCATGGAGAAATAGAAGAATATCTCCACTGGCAACCAAGGCACCTGCATTCATTTGACAAGCACGACCAGTAGAGGATAAGATAACTTTAATACCTAAAGACTTAGCTATTTCTACGGTATCATCTTTTGAACCACCGTCTACCACAATCACTTCCACATGAGTACTGGATTGAGTGCTGACGAAAGCTTGCTTGATTTTTGTCGCCTCATTGAGAACTGGAATGATAATCGAAATTTTGGCAGTACCAGTATTCTGATTCTTAATGATTGACAATTGATATATTTCTCTTGCCTTTCTAGCTTTTATTTAAGATTGTCTACTAATACGACGTCGTCAAAGATGGTATCTTTACAATTAGTTATATATCATGTAGCCAAGCAAAGCTTGCGGCTCCTTTTACTACCTGCAGATTCTGCTCTGCATTAACATTCATGCACTCTCTGAGATAAAACAGCTTCAAAATTGGGCGTTGCTGATTAAGGGGATGAATTTTGCCTCACGCAAAGGCAACGCAATGCGTTGGCTCGCTGTGCGCTACAGGAGGGTTTCTCTCCGTAGGCGACTGGCGCTCTTGGTTCCCCGGAAGCAACTGCCGCGCAAAGGCGCGAAGAATTGCATCAGCGTGCCAAGACGAATTTTTAATTCCAAGGTAGCGGTACAGGGAAGAAGTTGTTTGAAGATTTCTTCCCTTGGTAAATACATCACAGTTTCATCAGTTAAGCGTAATGATGTAGTGACCGAGTAGACTGTGACGTTCGTAGGTGAGAAGATAGAAATGTAGTAACTTGGGATTATCGCGATCGCGATGCATAACGACTCCATCAATTGCCGTATCGTGATGGTTGAGCCATTTATTTTGAGAGTCAAGCAACACACTAAAATAAGGACTCTTAGAAGGAGGAACTTGTTTTAAATCTTCATAACTCTGGTAAAAAGGTGGCACTCCAATTCCCATAGGCATATACAAGCCTTTGGAATAGTCACTTACAGGAAGCACAGGAATTTTATTTAAATCAAATCCACTGACAAGATATCTATTATCAGTACCTGTGTTTTTATCTTGGAATATCAGTTCAAGTTCCTGTAACGGTTGACTTGATGCGGGTGATTTCACGGTTCTCAAAATAGCTTTTTTAAAATTGGCTATTCTCTCAAATTTATTACTCCAAGGTTTATTGATATCATATCGACCTGGAGAAGCAAAAGTTGCAAATTTAGCTGGGGAATTTTGTAAATCTTTCCATGTTAAAAGATTTTCACCTAAAACCAACTTGAATTTCCTTTTTTGTTCGCCAGAAGTGAGAAATCTCTCATCTGCTAGAAATTTAGTGGGAATTTCTTTCTCGGAAATCACTTGTCTTAATCCCTGCAAATCTACAGGAGTTCCTTCTGGATTTTGCCAGTGTTCTAGGTGATACCAGTGTTGCCAGTAAGAAACTTTATTGTTATCCTCGAATATATTTTTGTAATGTCCCATTGGAAAGGTAAACCAACCTTGGTAGTAAAGTTTTTTAGTATCTCCTTCCTTAACAGATAGCAATACTTCCCACAAGCCAGCATTCAAACAATTATTAGCAATATCAGCAGAAACCAAATTCGTTTTTTCAAATCCGTCACCACCTGACACCTCAACGTCATTTGAGTTAGGCTTAAAGCTGACTTGTTGCCTATTCCATTCTCGATCAACCAGAGCAATCGTTTCTAAATTTTTATTCTGCTTTACCCAATCTGGTTCTTTGGGTACGAATAAACTCACATCAACGTTTTTGAACACTATTTTAGCTGTATGCTTATTAGTTGGCTCTAGAACAAAATCAAAATGAGTCGCATCTTTTTTAATAAGAGTTAACTTACGATCAGCGTATTGTCTATAATGGGTACTCAAATCGGCTGGATTCTCTGGATATTCGCTCCTGGAGAATTCCTTGACGGGAACTGTCATCCGAGCAGTAGCATTATATCTAGAAAAAAATAAAATACCTGCGATCGCTAGTAAGGACAATGTACCAGTTGCTCCAAGCAGAAGAACCCATTTTAGCCGTTGATTTAGAGGAACGCTTTTCAGTTGTTGATTGAGAGGAATCCGTTTCGGTTTTTGTTTTTCTGTAGTTGTCATTGCCCAGCACCTTGAGTAAATTATCAGGAGTATTAAGTTTTCTAAACTTCTTGCCAGCGTGAAGATAGATGCCGTACACTTAACGACATCGTAATTCATGAAGTGCTGGCTATACGCTGCACTTTTATCTTGTTGTTGCTGTCTCCATTTGTCCAAAACGACAAATGACCGATTTGCGCGCATATTTAGCAAGCAACGGTGCTTGCTAAAGAGCTGATAGATGATAAAATTTGTCTCTAATTAGTCGTGAAAGGTATAATTCTGTAGTTCTGCACTATTGTCTAAGTACTGATCCAGATCAAGGTTTTAGCCATGTACTGAGATGCTTTGCTAAATATGAGAGCAAAAGAATCTCTTAAAGCATCCGATAAGAACCATGTGGTCAAGCAAATTAGCCAGCTTAGGTACAGCTAATCTGCATATTTCGATTATGTACATAGTCCAATGGATAAAAAATTTGTGTAAGAGGGGTTTAACCCCTCACCCCCTTTTGGGGTTTTCGAGATATTGGCAATCGAAAGATAACATACAGCTTTAAGTAGAGAAAAGAGTATTTTTCTACTTGATCTCATGAACCAACAATCGCATGAATAGTTTTTCAATACGATTCAGTTAAGATAATTTATCTACCGTCAACATATGTAGAGACGCGCTGTATGTAGAGACGCAACAAAGTTGCGTCTCTATATATCCTTACCGTAGCATATAAATACATATGTAGTTTTTTGCCATAAAAGTCTTCATTATTACCAACTTATAAAATACTTATTCTGATGAATTTATACTGTTTCAACCAAGTTTATACTAGCTTTACGAGGGGAATAGAATGTATTAATAGCCTGCTAAAAATCCAGCTTTATAAAAGACAAAAAACGCTGATAGTTCTTTAGTAGAAGTGATTTAGTGCAAATATATAAAATTATGTGAACTAAGTTGAAAAATAATTTATGCTGACGTGAACAGGAGAATAAATTATACTGTTAACATCCTAATAATCTAACTTTATAGAAGATAAAAACTCAGAGAGTTCTTGATAATAAAAGTCGCTGGATGCAAATCAACTTGCATT
>CALMVQ010000095.1:11229-13807 GCA_937873135.1 uncultured Scytonema sp.
TCGCTGGATGCAAATCAACTTGCATTAGCGCAAAAAAGCTTGAAGTTAATTGATGTTAACTTTGTGCTCGGGGTAGAATGTAGTAGTAACTTGCTAATAACCTAGCTTTATCAAGGAAGAAAAGGCTTGACAGTTCTTGATTAGAAATCTTTTGGTGTAAATAGACAAAATTATCTCAAAGAGGCTCGAAAATAGTTGATACTGATTTTGTGAAAGATGTAGAATGTAGTAGTAAGCAGATAATAAACTTGTTTTATCAAGGACGAAAAACCTCAGGGTAAGCTCATTTAATTTGGTATAGTTTGTTCTTAATCAATTAAGTAGAGTAAGCTTAGGGATCTGGGTGTAAATCGGACTTGAGTGACGAGCAAAGTAAGTCGATGACAGGAATGTTGTCGTTAGAAACTCAAGAAACTTGTTCATATGTTTCAGAAGATTTTAAGTGAATCTTTTGATACAAATAAAGGTTCTCGCCGTTTGAGAAAACTAACACAAATGGCGAAAATCCAAAATATTCCATAGAGTGTACTCAAGCTCTTCTCTAACATCAAAAACCCTAGAGTCGAGCGTTACGTTGAGACATGGACTCACAAACATCAAGAGCGATCGCCATTCTCAGCACTCACGCTCGCATCGGCAGCTATGAGTCAGGGGCATGTGTTAGCCCGAAGAGCGCTCGAGTGCGTGGGTAATACTGGTATATGAAAAGATCCCCGACTTCGCGTATAGTTGTTGTCGGGGATCTGTGTCTTCAATTTTCACAAAGGAAGCGGAGGATTCCTATAGGAGTTACGGCAATTAGATGGGAATTTGAACCACAGCTAATGGAAGACCATTGTAATTTTTGATTTGGTGTTCAAGTTCAAGTCTTATATCGTCAACAACAGCAAGGCAGAAAGGCTTTCCTAAAAACTTTTTCTTTCCTGTGACTAGCACTCACGCTCGCATCAGTCGCTGTGAGTTATGGGCATTTGATGAAAAAAATAAGTATGATTTTATACGTTATTAACCTATAATTTTTCTGCAAAAACGTTAATAAAAGACTATTATTAACCTACAAGTAGCCAACTGTATTTTTTGCGTATAGTATAGTATTATACCTAGTTTTGCAAGTAAGAGGTGATAAATTACTTTGATTTCTAACAGTGGTTTCTCTATTATTTATATTTAATATCCATGACTACCGACTTGACAAAATGTCATTAATCATAATAGTGTAATTACGCAAACTAAATGACACTAACAAATTTAACTAAAGAATTAGATCACCTGAATCAATATGGTGATGGAGAGCTAATCCTACGAAACCATTCAGTCATTTGGAATCTTTATCTTGCTCGCGGTCAATTGCTCTATGCTATAGGTGAAGTTCATCCAGTGAGGCGCTGGGACAGAGCTGTAAAGCAACATTGTCCGAAATGGGACTGGAGTGCTGAGTTCTCCCAGTTATCGGGCAATCAACCTTGGGAATGTAAACTCCTCGATCTTGGACTCAACCAAAAGCGGCTAAGCTTGATTCAAGCCAATTCAGTGATTCGTACTGTTTTTGAAGAATGTTTATTCGATCTGATCAGTGATCCGGATTTAAAAAGCTTTTGGTCATCTCACCAAGAAACTATATCGACTTACTGCCGGGTTGTGTCTTTGTCTACCCAAGGAATACAATCAGTTTTTACCAAAGCAATGAAGATACAGAGAAAATGGCAAGCTACTGGCTTGGAGCACCTCAGTCCAACCCTTGCACCAATTTTGCAGCAGCAGGCAGATCCACAAATGCTTCCCATCATAGATGAGTATCTCAATGGTAAGTTCACTTTGTGGGATATTGCTACACAATTAGAACAATCGGTGACAGAGGTAACGACTTCCTTAATCCCCTTAGTTGAAAAGGGTATACTGCAACTCCAAGAAATTCCAGATTTGCCAGTACCAACTGTCAAACAGCCACTAACTGAAAAGCGTTCTTTAACAGACAAATCGCTCAAATTTCAAGATAAACAGCCTTTAATTGCTTGCATAGACGATAGCCCCGTACTGACTCTTACTCTAAAAAAAATCTTAACACCAGCTGGATATGACGTTCTAAGTATTCCAGAACCGATGCGGGGGTTTGGCGAACTCATCGAACACAAACCTGACTTAATCTTACTAGACTTACTGCTACCAAATGCTGATGGCTATAGCATCTGTAAATTTTTGCGAGAAACCCCCGTATTTAAAAATACACCAATTATTATCCTCACAGCTAAGAATACGCCTATTGACCGTGCCCGTGCTCAGTTAGTTGGTGCAACTGAGTTTTTAATCAAGCCTCCACAACCCCAAGAATTGCTGCAAATCGTTCAGAGATATCTAGAGAAATAAAGTTTCCTAGTAATAGGGATATGTTGACTGAAAAGTATCTGCGAATCTCCTGCATGACGGCAGGAGAGTATCAATGAAACTGTATTAGACTGAGTTCGTGAAAATTAATTATGCGTTCGTTCAAATCCTTGGTAGGGGCGAACAGCCCTGACGCTCGTTCCGACGCTCCTGACGCTCGTGCCTCGCTACCGCTTCGCGCTTCGTCGCTAACGCT
>CALMVQ010000096.1 GCA_937873135.1 uncultured Scytonema sp.
ACTCTACGTGTATTTCCTCTCCACTCGACGTTTTGTGAATCTTGGCTTTATATGCGGAAATTTTAATTCCATTATTGCGATCAAAGAACTTATACCAATTTTATATGAAGCTGCATATAATAGAGGAGACAAACTCGAGCAACTAAAATAACCATGAGCCGCCCTTTTAAGATTGAAATCGCGGAGAGCGAAGAAGAGCTGAAAAAACGTCTACAAACAGCCAACATAGCGAACCAGAAAGAAAAACTGCAGATGCTGTGGTGGATAAAAAGTGGGCAGGTTAAGGAGCAACTTGAAATTGGGAAACGGTTGGCGAAAGATACTTCAACGGTGACAAGGTGGTTGCAAAGATATAGGTCAGGTGGGCTATATGAATTATTGTCAATTAAAAAAGCTCCAGGAGCAAAACGGAAAATTCATGACGCCGCGATCGCCGCACTTGAGGAGGAGTTAAAAACGGGAAAAGGCTTTAGTAGCTATGGTGCAATAGTAGAGTGGTTGAAACTTGAACATGAACTTGATATTGAGTATGCAACTGTTTATGCATGGGTTCGATATCGATTGGGAGCAAAACTAAAAGTGCCTCGTCCTCAAAGTCACAAGCACTGGCGTTGAGTTGGTATCGGAGTTTAAAAAAAACTCGGTGTCATTCTCAATTGCTTAGAAGAACATCTAGCGCTAGGAAAATATGTTCATTACTTATGTCAGGATGAAACTAGGGTTGGATTAAAAACTCTGACAGGAAAAGTGATTACGGCTTCGGGAGTAAAGCCAACTGTATCTGTTAAATGGCCTCGGGAAAATTTTTGGATTTATGGTGCAATTGAACCATTAACAGGAAAACATTTCCAACAAGAATACCCCAAGCTCAACGGTGAC
The DNA here is from genome assembly GCA_937873135.1 of uncultured Scytonema sp. Taxonomy (GTDB): domain Bacteria; phylum Cyanobacteriota; class Cyanobacteriia; order Cyanobacteriales; family Nostocaceae; genus Rhizonema. Next base: position 880 of record CALMVQ010000096.1, read on the forward strand.
TGTTTTCAACAATTTTTAGACTGGCTATCTCAGCAATTAGGCTCAGATTATGCAATTTTACAAATTGACCAAGCTCCTGCTCATACAAGTTGTGCGATTAATTGGCCTGAAAATATTATTCAAGAGCTTCAACCACCTCATTCTCCTGAACTTAATCCAATTGAAAGGCTTTGGCAGTTTCTTAAAAAATTCCTCAAAAATGAACTTTTTCCTTCTTTGCAAGATTTACGCGATCGCCTACAACAATTGTTTGAGCAATTAACATTTGAGCAGGTAATTTCTATCTCTTCTTATAACTTTATTTTAGAAGCTCTTTTCTATGCAGCTTCATATTAAATTGGTATTAGATGGGGCAGAATTCAATGTCTCTAATATCTCTTTGAAAATCGATACCTTTTTGTTCGGCTCTCTGATATTTGGTGTCAAAGGTAAATCTGTGGGAAAGCTCTCGACTATCGCTGTCGCCACAAAAAACTTATGGCTTCCAAAGGAATGAAGTTGGGCGACTGACTTGACGGGGATGATGTATGTTTTAGGCATGGTGAAAAGCGGTTTACTGAAAGTCTGCTATTTGGGGATTGGGTACTGGGGATTGGGGATTGGGTTGAAACTCGGAAAAATTATGGATTGGGCTATTACCTACAGACAAATTTTGGGACGAGTACCCAGTCCCTTTTACAAGTCAAACGCTCATTGTACAGCGATCAGGCGTTTACCTTACCGGACAATTAGTAGGAGTATTATTAGGAGTGGCGTTGGTTACAGAAGAGATGAGCGTTACTTCCCCTTTATCATTGAATACCCAGCCAGTCGCAGGTATGATTGCTATTGGTTGGGGTTTTGATTTAGCTGCGTGTGTTTTGTGTTGATGTTGCTCCGTGGTTACTGGTAGGCGAGTATCTGTCCACACTACGTCACTTGTGAAGGGTTCGTCGGGATAAGAGGGTAAACCGCCGCGTCCGGTAATAATAAATTGACTACCACCTGTGGTTTCATTAAAAGCATTACAGCTAGAGTCAACTAGCTTTGGGGCAAGCCAGGGCTAGAGGGAGCAATGTCAATAAGAATAAAGAAATGAGAATAAGGAGAAATGGTGCTATTTGGGAATATGATAATTCGTGACGAATTCAGATGTAGAATCACGGTTTGTGTGCGAAAATCGATGCTCCCGAAGGGATATGCGCTCGGGCGATCGTCACCAATAAAATTGATTCTGGGGAGGATCTTGAATCAGACACAAAATCAAAAACCTAGAGAATATGATTTTGTAATTAAATCAAAATTCAGGAAATAATCACACAATCGAACAATCGAAGCTAGAGATCTGGTCCAGTAGAAGTAGAGGATAACCGCAATTCCAATCATCCAAATGTCAGGGATGGGAATTACCAAGCGGTGCCTCAGAAAATGGTGGATCATATACGCCAAAGTTTCACCCCCTGTCAACCAACGTTGCTGTGTCCAATAGCTCATGGCAGAGGGAGCGGGGAAGCGGTCTGGTAGACTGGGTGCAATTCCCAGACGTTCATCGCTTCCTGCTGCAATCACAACCACAGAGAAGAATTTCGATGGATGCCAAGGTGGGAATCAAAATTGGGGAGTTTGACAGAGGTGGAAAAACTCGTGTCGTCACGACAGCATTTGACCATGACTTTTCAGATTGCCCAACTCTGACTCAGAGATGGGATTTTTCTGCCAACTGAGGGTGAACTATTTTTGTTTTTCGTTCAGTCGAAATTAACTGCTGATTGTATTGTTGACCGACTCGAAGATTGGTGGGTAGACGTGAAATACAGATTTACCCACATCCGTAAAATAGTCATTAATCAAGATAATGGTCCTGAAAACCACTCTCGGCGAACTCAATTTATGTACCGTATCCTTGAATTTGCTCACAAATTTCAGTTAACAATTCAATTGGCGTACCTTTCCGCCCTACCACAGTAAATATAACCCTGTTGAGCGAGCTTTTGGATGGTTCCTCCAGCATTGGAGTGGCAGCTTACAAGGGTAGCGTTGATACTGTGCTACTGTTCGCTTCCACCCTCACCTTTAAGGGGAAAAACCCCGTGGTTACTTTAGTGGACAAAGTTTACCATACAGGGGTCAAACTTACAGAACTGGCAATGGCACAAGTTGAACAACAGATTCAACGCTTACCAAACTTGAAAAAATGGTTTGTTGAAATCGTTAGCTCTTCTGCTTGATGTTTGGATCATTTTTTTATTGGAATACTCTTACTGAATTTTGCATTTATCTAAAATCTAGGTACGGCACTTAGCTGGTGTTTGCCAAGAACTACGAGGTGTGGTGGATGCATCAGCTGTGAAAACTACTTCACCTTTATCGTTGAACACCCACCCAGTCGCTTCAACTATGGGTTCTGGCGTGGGGTTTGTTGGATGTGTGGAAACAGATGGACTGTTGCCCTTGTCAATGTTTGGATTGAGAGTCACCCAATCTACTTGAACAGCGTCCGGTGTGAGAATGTCCTTGGGGTTAGGGGGTAAGCCGCCGCGTCCGGTGATGATGAAACTGCTTTTCGCGTAGTTGGGAGAGTTGCAACCTTGAGCTAGTTTAGTGTCAATTGGTACTGATGGCAAGTTGACTAAGCCGCTGTTGGGGTTAATATCGGGTGTGTTAATTTCAATAGTGCCACTTAAAGAGGGGTTTGTTTGCGAGATAGCAGTGATGTCGTTCGTCTGTAATTTACTGGGGTCTAAATCATCAGGACGCAACCTCTCAAGCTCTTGCCGACTGAGTGGTGTGATTCCAAATATATCAGTAGCCTTAATTGTAATTTTCCCTCCCGAACCGTCAAACGCATTTGCAGTAATATCGCTATTTTCACCCCTGTTGGCAACGATGAAACCATTAGGAGCATTGATAGTGATGTTACCGCCGTTTCCCGGCTGCCGTGCAGTACCTGCGGTAGTAGAAATTTGAGCGCCATGACGCATTATGAGTAAATCACTTTGTAGGTTGATGTTACCACCGTTACCTGTTGCAGATTGGGCGTTGAGTGTTCCACTGTTGTCTAGGGTAACTCTAGGTGAGGTGACGATAATATCTCCAGCAGTCCCCGTTGGACTTTGGGAGTTAACGTACAAGCCGCTGTTAAAGTTAGAACTCTTGCCAGAAATGGTGACGTCAACAGCCGTATTAACTTTGATTGTGCCTGCATTCCCTTGTCCAAATGTTGAGGCAAAAAGTACAGCGCCATCTCGCAATGAGAATGAACCAGAATCGATAGTAATGTTACCCCCATTGCCTTTGATAGCATTACGTTGTTCTGGGGTATCATTAATATTTCCTACACTACTAAAGATAGCAGTTCTACTGCCATCTAAGGAAACACTATTGGTCGCATTGATAATTACATTCCCTGCATCGCCTTGCCCATAGGTGCTAGCCTCTAGTCCAGCACCATTAGTAACAGAAAGTTGAGGTGAAGTAATTTGAATAATGCCCCCATTACCTTTGGTTGCATTACGTTGTTCTGGGGTATCATCAATATCTCCTACAGAACTAAAGATAACACTTTGACTACCATCTAAGGAAACACTATTGGTCGCATTGATAATTACATTCCCTG
>CALMVQ010000097.1 GCA_937873135.1 uncultured Scytonema sp.
TTTTCACAACTTTTTTCTTATCCCGGTTCTCTGTTCCATTGATACTCACGCCCCTCTCTTTGGGGAACAGATATCGAAATTCGTGGCGTTCTCGGTGACGAATACGTGTCGCTTCCCAGCTGGGATTTACCGATTCTCTAGGGATGACATTAATTGGGTTTAATCCCTCAGCTGGCATAGGGAAAGTTTTGTAAAGTCGGTCATCTTTTTTAAAGTCGAAGAAGTAACTTGGATGAGTTTCTGACCATTTTTTAGAGTCAGATAGCAAGTTTTCCCCGTCGATTTCTTTGACATCCTCCAAGCGTTCTGCACTTTTTTGGTAATCAACTTCAGGTTGTAGTGCTACAAACAGGCGGTTCAACAGTTTTGTTTTCTTGCGTTGAAACAGTTGAAGGTTTTCATCTTCATTTGGGATTGATGATTGGACTCGTCCAATTGTTGTAGCGACTAAACCAATTTTATTCTGGGAACTAGCTGCAGCTATGCTCGATAAAGTTTTGTATTTTTGTTCACCATTTTTATCTTTGACTTCAGTGTAGGGAACTTTAGGGCGCTGTTTAACTTCAGCATGACGCCTGGGTTCAGAGGCGCGAAGAGTTTCCGCTGCAATGTGGGGTAGCATTTTAGATGGGGCAACTACCATTTGGTCGCCGTCAAAGTCAGCTTGATGGTATTCTTCAGCATCTTTTGGCTGCATGAAGACAACACCTTTGTATTTCATTAGTTCTGGTTTGTGAACATTTGTATAACGTCTGATGTTGTCGCTGGAGACAATAGGAAAGCGAGTGGTGATAATGTCACCTTCGCTCAAGTGGGGAATACAGATTGTCCCTCTTTCCAAGTCTGTACATGGCATAGCCATCCCAGAACTAAATTTGAAAGCTCCCTTAATTGCCAGATCGCACCAGCGATTCGCAACGTATTGTCGCATAGCATCAGCAACAAAGGGGCTATCGATCAAAAGACCAAATTTATCGTTGCGTAGCAGAGTAACGAGCCGTAATTCTTGTTGTTCTTGGTTTTTCTCAGTATTTTCTTCGGTTGGTGAGTCATCATCAACTGAGAGTGCAGCATGTTCCAATGCACGTTGCTGTTTTTTGTCGTACTCTTCAACAATGTGTTTAGCTAGAGCGAGGGGGTTGCGTTGAAGCTGGGCTAGTTTTTCGGCTTCAAATTGGGTTGATAACGCAAAGTCCTTCCTGAGAGCCTCTTCACTATACCAGATGCTAAATTGCCAACTGTTGTCATAGTCGGTTACCTTGGCATTACCTCGATTACCCAAAGCACTTGTGGGAAACTCATATTCGCCACAAGGGATGAGATCGGGTAGCAGTGTTTTTTTGATTCCCTTAATTGAGGAGCGATCCATGACAATGTCAAATCCTTCCGCTTCAAGAGTGGCATTGGGTAGTAAAGTACCTTTAGCCAAGAAACTGCTTGGGGATTGCTCCGGGTTATCTGCCCAACTTTCTAGCCACGCAAAGCGAAATTGGAAAGGTCGGTTAGTAAGACCTCCCATGAGTTTAGCAAGGTTGGGTGATATTTGTCCGTGACAGTCTCCGGTTTTATATTTTTCGGCTTCAGCTTTCTCTTTGGGGTCTTTGCTGTTATAGTCCACAATTTTAACTCGTAGACCATCAATAAGCTCTGCTCCTTTAAAGCAATTACTAACCAATAGAGAACCATAGCGACAAGCAGTATCTTTTTCAGTTCGGAAGAGGTTGCCTATTTTAGCGCGGAGTTCATCATCTGCAAAGTAGTAGTTATTGCCAGAACTAAAGGCGAGTTGTCGTTTTACACCATCGAAGGTTCTGGGTTTTAGATGTTTGGGGTCGGGGTTTTTTGAGTCAATTTTGACGAGTACGAGAGATTCGAGTTCTTCTGGCTCGAACATGAGTTCCAGAAGAGAATTTTTGATAGTTCCTGGTTCAGAGAGAAACTTTCCTTTACCATCTTTATAAGAGCCGTCGAAAACTTTGATTTTGAGACCGATATCTTGAACGACTTCTGTTGTTGGTATCATTGTTAAGGTGTTATCAATGGTTGTTGTTAACTAGAAAAATATGTATTTTCTAGCCTTCTTAACACAGGACAACTTTGTTAGTGATTAGTCGTCAGGAGGATTTTGGAGATAAGTAAGGCAGGTAGTATTTTGGAGAAGTAATTTGGAGGAATGCGATTATGTATATTGGTAACGGGCGGGATGGAAAACCACCTTTGAAAGTCTCGGACTTGGAACTGGAGGACGATGGGTTATTAGAGGATGAAGGTCCAGGTGAAGTTGTAGATATTTCTCCAGGCGAACTAGAGAAGATAGGAGCAAGGAATGGTAAAGTTGTGTCTGATCGAGACAATATGGAAATGGATGAGCGTCTCAACCTTTATCCGGACGATATTGACCGGATTTAACAATACATGCTTTTTCCAAGTATGCGGATTGGGTGTGTTAACAAAATATAACGCACCCAAAAGAGCCTTAATTTTTGAGCAGTTCGAGATTATTTGAAATTCTACTTGATGAGAGTATAAAAGTATTAGTTATTCTCAAACCAAACTTCTAAATCTCTGACTGAAGTAAAATCTAGTAATGCCTCGCCTAAATCCTCTAACTCAGTAGTTGACAAATTTTGAATACGCTCTTGCAACAGAGGAGTTAGCATCCCAACACGACGGCTGAGTTGGCGTGAAATTAGTGCCACAGCTTCCTGTTTCTTCCCTTGTTCGATTCCTTGTTCGATTCCCTGTTCCATCCAACTGGTAACAATTTGCATTACTTCCTCCTGTTGTCTTGGTTCAATGGTAGCAAGTTGCGTAAGCATTCAGTGCTGTTTCTTGAGCATCTAGTTTGAGGTAGGTGTCAATAAACCCGGAAATTAACTGTACTTGTGCAGGGTTTAATCCCAAATTGGCAAGTAGTTGTAGTGATAAAAGCTTAACTCTAGGACGTTCAACTTTATCCATCCGCATCTTTGCCATCAAGGCACTAGCTACGGGATTTCTCCTGTTGACAAATTCCTGCCAATGTAATTGGTTTAGCTGGATGACTTCGTAATTGAACTCTAATACAGTTTTACCAAATAACTCTATACGATAGGAATTTGGTTCTGGTTTGTTAGGTGTATCGAAGGATTGACACTCTCCGGGCTAAAGCCACGGAGATTCTTAAGACATCGCTGCCTTAATATCCTGATTGCTCAGGTTCCCAGGCTCAACACGTTTGCTCAAAGAGCGTGCTGATATCTCCTTACAGTTTTTTAGGCGTTTAGAACCCCGTGGTTCAGGTTTCACGGAGTCCCCGTGTACCATACTTAATGCTCTATCTCTGATTGTTTTTGCTGCACCGATGTCAGAATGTTCAATATGCCCACATTGAGTGCAAATGAATCTTTCTCTGTCACGATTCAGTTTATCAATGTGACCACAATTTCGACATTCACACGATGAATTTCGTGGATTAACTTTAATTACAACTTTTCCTTGCTTTGCAGCCAGATACTCAATTTTTGAAGTTAATTCCGTCCATGAAGCATCAGAAATAGAGCGATTTAATGCTTTCTTTCTACTTTGTCCGTTCTTTAGGAATCTTCCTGTTTTTTCATCAACTTTTACTCGACAACGCTTCAGCATTCCAGCAACATTTAAGTTCTCTAACCCAATAGCATCTACTTGACGAGAAACTATTTTATTAGCAGCATTCCACAGGTATGCTTGACGCTTATTAGTAATTTTATTATATAGCTTACCAATTCTTATTGCTGCCTTTTTACGATTCTTACTTCCCTTTTTTTTGCGATTAACACAACGTTGCCTAATCTTTAAAGCACATCTAGTCTTTTTATTAGTAGCGAATCGTGGGTTATCAATTTGGTGCCTATCAGAAAGGTGAATTAGCTTGGTTAAACCCAAATCGCATCCAATTACCGATTGAACTTCATTTAATGATTTGGGAATGTAATCAGGCACGGACTTATCTTCAATCCGTACTGATACATACCAACCATTTTGACGTTTTCTAACTGTAGCAGTCTTAATTGTGAAACCATGCGGAATTTGTCTGGAATTATGAAACCTCATCCAACCCAATTTGGGTAAATAGATTTTATTGCCTTGAATTTTCATACCAACAGCAAACGTAAAAGATGTAAAGTTAGAGCGATTCTTAAACGTTGGGAATCCTCTTCCCTCAAAAAAGTTTTTGTAAGCCACATCTAAACGTTTAACATTTTGCTGCATTACCGTTGAGTCAATTTCACCAAACCACGGTCTAGCTTTTTTTAATTCAGGTAGTGCAGTTATCTGTATATCTCCTGCACTACGACGCGGGTTTTTAAGCTTACCGTCTTTATCAAATTTAGAGTTTTTCCAAGGTTCACCAGTCGCACCATTCTTGCTAACAAAACAAGTGATAGGGCAAGCCTCAGCTTTCGTCCTAAGATCGCAATAATCGCCTTGAATGAACTGCTGGTTATACTGAGCAATTCTATCAGCTAAACTCCAGTTATAGCTAGAACGTAACATATCTAGCCAGTTATCCATCTTTTTAAATTGGCTGACATTAGGACGCAGTTTATATACATAGTTTGTTAGCAAGTAATATCACCTCAATTTGTTGAATAAGTTAGTGTATTTTACATTATAAATATACAATTGAAAACCTAAAAATACGGAAATATGGCTAAATTTTCTCCTGATGAGTACAGACACGAAGGGAATGCTGTCTCATTGCTTAACTACCACTTTGTTTTCATCCCCTACAGTACGAAGTTCGTCGTTACGCTCCTACTTCTCAGGGGTTTTCAATGGGTGATTTTATAAATTCACCGAAAGAAGTTGCCAAGGAGTTGTTTAAATAAGCGATCATGATCAATCATTGAAGAACTTTATTTCATTTGTGTATAGAATAGACTCAGCTGCCCAGTGGTTCAAAAATATTTCACAAAGCGCGATCGCAGGCACGGCGTTGTCAAAGGCTAGACACGTAGCAGTGTGACTCAGTCACACTGCTACTTCGGGGTCAATACGGTTCGGATAAGCAGGGGGAGCAGGGGAGCAGGGGAGGAAAAAACCGTTTGTCGATCAACTCTTAACCGAACTGCCTCTCTACTTCCCCTGCCCCCCCTGCTTGCCTCAACAGATAAATTCGTACGCTCCGTACCGTATTGACTTCGGGGCTAGCAGACGAACAGACGAACTGTCTATTTAAGTGTATAAACTACTTCACTGCGTCAGCTTTCTTTTTTCCATTACGTTTTTGGTGGTTATCCTGAATGTCTTGGATGTTTTTCGGAATTATTCCGTACTCGACTTTCCGCTTACGTTCTATGTGCGTACCGTCTACGGGTATGCCTTTTTTCCAATCGGCGATGATTCTCCTTTTATCAGGCGTAACTACTTCTTTTCGGTTGATGTACTCTTGGGGTAATTCCTCCGTAGGAATAAGTACCTCACAACTGGGTGGGTTTTCCTTGATAGTAATGTGACGAGACTTGCCCGCTAATTTATCTGGTAGAACTCCAGTAGAGTGGAAATACAGTAAGGTTTCATCAAGTCTTTGTCGCCAGCGTTGCAAGCGATCAAGTGCTGTTTTATGAATTTCTACCAGATGTTCAAGGCGTGCTTTGATACCAGCTATTTCGGCATCGAGCTCTTCTGCTAACTCGGCTTGCGTGTCAGTAGATATTTCTTGGTTTTTCTGGTTTTCCCAAAGTGCTTTAATTGTTTCCTCTTCTTCCTCTGGGGTTTGGGCGTTTTCTAGCTGTGTCCAAAGTTCAGCAGCTTCAAATGAATATTTGGCTAGGATTGCTTGAGCTAAGTAAGACATTTTTACCACCTGACGCAGCTATGTTTATAGTCCCATTCGGCTTCAATTTGATTGATGATGAGAGAAGTACCTAAATCGAGTTCTTCATCAGACGATGTAGTAACTGGTGGAATACTGGTAGTCGTCTGATGTTTGAGTTTGGATGACTTGTGTTTTGTGATTCGTTTTGGCATAGTTGTTAGTGCCGTTATCAATAGGTTAGACAACTGTCAGAACAATGGGAGAAATACTGCTGACATTTAACGCGCTATAGCGCGGTAGCGCGGCGCTTGTGCAAGCAATACTCGGTTGACGACAAAAGGTATTGATGCGGTTGAAAGAGATTTTATATATTGTCAATAGTCTTTAAGAAATATATTGTCTGTCTTTTGGTAGAAGAGGGCATTTCAAAAGTTTTATGCCAACATAAACAGATAGGCTAAGCAACTTTATGTATGAATAACCAATCATATTTACGTTGGATAAATATGTGAATTTTTAACGAAGTTTAAGAAGAAAAAGGCTAATATGTCTGCTGAAGATGTTGGAGATGTTCAAGTGAAAAAGTTGGAGCGATTTAACTATTTTGGGCAGAAGTCCCACACCCTATCCGGAACGGATGGGTGTCGGGATGAAGTCCCTTGCAATGACGCTCAGTACCCCCAACCGACAATAACCACGGGTTATTTGGGGAGCGGGGTGTTTGAGGAGTTGCCAACTTCGGGGATTTTCAATGAATCAATTAACTCATCAATCACTTGAGTCATTGTCTTTTCTATTAGTGAAGCGTATAAGCGAGCGATTATCAATCTTCTTTCAGACGTTATAACTCTGATATATTTATCTTTCATTATGTTTCCTCGTTATGCTAGCATAGTTGTAACAAAGGAGGTGAGATAAGAATGAAAGTTAGCTATCAATATCGCATTAAACCTAACACTGAACAAAAACTTAAGCTTAACCATATTAGAAGATTGTGCCAGTATCTTTATAACAGAATGTTGGGCGATAAAATCAATTGGTGGTCAAATAATCGGTGTCCGGTAAATAGCTGCTCAATCATTTCTTGTCCTCTCCCAGAACTGAGAGTTAATCCTATCTACAACACCCACCAAGACTTATTGCCTTTCCTCAAAGAGGACTTAATTCTGGTTAAATGGTCTGGGGAATTACTCAATCTTGGTGATGTTTATTCTCAAGTCTTACAAGATACTATAAAACGTGTGCATCTGGCTTTTGACCGTTACATCAAAGGTGATAAGAATGGCTTGCGTAGTGGCAAGCCAAGATACAAGTCAGAATCGAGTTTCAAGTCATTCACTTACCCTCAAGCTTTGGATAGTTGGATAAAAGGTAGTTTTATTAAACTACCCAAGATAGGGGAAGTGGAGATTATTCTTCATCGTCCATTACCCACCGGATTCAAGGTTAAGACTTGTATTGTCTCCAAAAAGAGTGATGGGTGGTATATCACTCTTTCTCTTGAAGATAAGACAATTCCTGACACTCCAACAATAGAAATCGTTCCCAACAAGGAAAATTCTATTGGTTTGGATGCCGTGTTGAATGGTGACGTTTTCATTGCTAGTTCCGAAGGGGAATTATTATCATCGGTAAAAGTATTCCGCAAAAACCAAGACGAACTAGCAAAAATATCGTTGAAGAAGTCTGCCAAAAGAAAAGGGAGCGCTAAAAGGCGTAACTTAGCTAAAAAGGAAGCTAAAATACATCAGAAAATTGCCCGTTCTCGCAAAGATCATCACTTCAAAACAAGTCATAGATTAACGAAAACTGGTAAGAAAGTTTTTTTTGTAGAAGATTTAGACTTAAAGAGCCTTACCAAAAGAAACAAAGCTAAACAAGATGAAAACGGAAAGTTTCTGCCAAATCATCAAGCCCAAAAAAGTGGGCTGAATAAAAGTTTCTTAGATGCGGGTTTCGGTCAGTTTGTTGATATCTTGACTCACATAGTCGCAAAAACTGGAGGTCAAGTTATCAAGGTAAAACCAAACTACACGAGCCAGATTTGTTGTAATTGTGATACACATGTCCCCAAAGAATTATCAGACAGGATTCACAATTGTCAAGCGTGTAATGTTGTCATGGATCGCGATATCAACGCGGCAGTCAACATTAAACGAGTAGGGTTGGGAGTATTCCCTACTATAAAAAGCCGGAAAGGGAAATTGATAATAGAATCTTCGGGTTCTATGAGTACCTTCAAGGAAATTCCGGGTATAAACCGGAAGCCTACACCGTATTGCTTGCAATCGGTGTAGGTACTTCACGTCAGTTCCAGAACCGAAAAGGATCATAAACCAATGTCCTGAAATTGAGTTATGAGTGAAGGTTTTTATCCTGTAGTTATTTATCCAACTTTGGTGAGCAGGTTTTGTGCAGAGAATCCCTTACCAATTCAAAATGTTGGTGCTACACCAAAGCTTATTCCTCCTGTACCGCCGCGAGCGCCTCAGTTTTATAAACAAGCTTATATTTGGGTGCTACAAGGGTGGCTGATGAGTGTAGGGGCGTTAGTGATAACTCAGTGGTTATTCGGGCTTTCATTAGTTGCGTTTTCCTTAGCTTTAGGTTCCGCTACGATTAGCGGAGTAGCACTTTGGTATTACTTGCGTCTGTGCGACTTTCAAGTAGAAACACGGTTGACTAAGTATCAACAGCAATTATCGGAGTATGAAAATCGTTACAACCGTCGTTTGAAGTTAATGGCGACGGGTACTCAGAAGAATTCTTTACTGCTGCAAACCCGTCAGAAGAAGCTGAAAGTTTTGCTCAATAATCGTGTTCAATTGCCAAGGAATTCGAGTAATGCTCAGCAAGGGGTAAGTGAAAAGCAGTTTTTTCGCTATTTACTTCGTTACTTCCCGACTGTTTGTCAGGGGATGGAATTCCAAATCCCTAACTCGTCTTTTTGTTACTCGGCTGATTTTATTCTTTACCATCAGCAATCTGGTTTAGGTATAGATATTGAAATTGATGAACCTTATGAAGGGCGTACAGGAGAACCACATCATTGTTTAGATCAAGGAAAGGATAGCCGTCGCAATCAATTTTTTATTGATAATAACTGGATTGTCATTCGGTTTTCTGAAAAGCAAGTTGTGCAACATCCGGATTCTTGCTGTAAAGTAATTGCCAATGCGATCGCACGCATTACTGGTGATTACAGTTGTTTAGTTTCTCTTCAAGATGTTCCTGCTTTGTTTCTTGATAAACAGTGGACAATTAAGCAAGCAAAACGGATGGCGAAAACTAATTATCGGCAGTCTTACTTACCAGGAACTTCGTTCTCAAAACGTGGCTATGAAGCTAAGAGGAAGCAGAAAAAGTCGCGTAATTATCGTAAAATTAGATAAGTTCAAAAATCTACACAACCCTTTCACCTAGCTATTTTGTACCAAAGAAGCTATGAGTTTTGTCTTGATTTCTCTAACTTCCTGTGAAAGCTGCCGATTTTTCTTCTCTGACAGACTGCGGTAGACAGCCTGACGCAATTGTGTAAGTTCTGGGATATTTATTTCGTGATTTCTTTTTAAAATAGCAGAGGCAATATTCAGTGAATCTGGAGTAGACAGTTCCAGCAGCTTGATTAAATAGTTTAGATCGTACCTAGTTTGGCTTTCCATACTGTCTAAAAATTTTATTTCATTTTAGCAAACTTCACTATAATATTAGCAAGTATTTTAAATATTCTACTTGGTTCCCTTGAATTTCTTTTAGCAAAGGTAGGTTTTTCCTGACAAATTTTTCCGAGCATCTGAGGAGTAGAATAATCTTGTTGAGGGGGAAGAGTATTATTAATGAAATGGAATCAACTTCAATATGCTATCAGGTCGGAGTATGGACAGGACGGGGTATATTTTATAAATGACGGACAAAAAGGGCAAGTTTTGAAAGCACCTGAAAGTCCATACGCGGAAGTATTTTTAACATTGTTAGCAAACAGCTTTGGCTTAAACACTCCTACAGTCAGGGTAATCCGTCCCGATAGTTCAGAATACAGAGATGTGATAGAAGCTCTCAAGCCATATATAGAAGAGTCTAACGCTTCACTGAGAGTAGCTCAAGAGCAAGAGCATCAGAAAAGTGAGGATGAACGCGACTTAGAGTTAATGGAAAAGCGAACTCTAGATTTAGAGTCATTACCTCTCTTTTTGTTAATGGAAGATTTATCAGGTCGTTCTTTAAGAGACGTTACTCAGCAAGATTTAGAAGATTGGTATGGTGAAGATGAAAACCTTAAGCCAACAGGACAAAAGTTTTTAGCAGATTTAGGGAAATTGCTAGTTTTTGATATTTCGATTAGAAATATTGACCGATTTATTTTTTGGAAACTACCTGGGATTGGGGAAATAGAAAGCGCTTTAGGTAATCTCGGAAATATTTTTATTAGAGATGAAACTAAAGAGCTAATAGTTATCGATTCGTTAATGGATATAAATATAGAAATTGTTGACTATGCAAATGCGGTCAAAGAGGTTCTTGCTAAAACGCTAAATGCTTTACCTGACAACTTAGTAGAGCGTGGTCAAGAAACTCTAGAGTTAACAGGATATGAGATCAAGGAGAATGGTAGAGCTTTAATTCTACAAGGAGTTCGAGAAGGCATTAACCTGCTCTATGATTTAACCCAAGGAGAAACTCTTGAGCAGATAAAACAGGAGAGCCTACGGCAACTTTCCAAGTCCGAAGAGAGAAAAGTAGATGCAATATTTCAGTTCATTAAAAAGATAGTAGAGACTTTAAACCTAGAGCCTTGAGTTAGTATATTGTCTTCATCTAAGTTGTTTCCTCTAGGTTTTTCGCTATTTTTCTTAAAGCTATATCTGTGTTTACTATTTGTATTATTCTTATTGGAAAAAGAAAAACCCCACCTCAGCCGGGGTAAAATTGTTGTTGTTCCTGTATAGAGTCATTGTCAAAGGATGACTTTCATTTCGACTTTCCTAATGTTTAATTGGACAATTTTGTTTTGAACCAACTAACGCGCATATCCGTTTTATTATGTAGAATGGTGTTGCAATGCTTGTTCTGAGCCGTTATGCGATCGCCACCACTTGATGCTTCTAGCAATTGAAGCTGCGTCTCGCGTAGGATAAGCGGGTTTGCTGTTGGCGCTTTGCCAAATTGATAAAGCTTCTTCTGTGTCTAAGGGTGGGTTACAGCGTTTGCAGTATTGGCGGAATAGGCTTTGCGGTGTTTGATAGTAACCTATGCCTTGTTCTGACAATACAGCAGATGTCCCCAGTAGGTTTCGTGCTAATTTATAGCCTGAGTTGTTGCGGTTTCCTTGTGAGTCTCCCTGTTTTATTAAAGTTTGGTCATTCTGGGTTAAACAGACAGACAATGGAATAAGTTCAGCGCTACCGCGCTGCTGTTTTAGAAGTAAAGAAGTGCTGTTTTGGCGGTAGAGTGGCAACATTGTCCTGCGCTTGCTGTGTGAGAGCAAACGCTTATTCTGTACACCTTGCTGCAACTCTTTTAGTAACAGTACACTATTTGGGTTTACGTCTTCTCCGTTGTGTTGTTTTCGGAGGAGATGAACCCATTTTCTCCATCGTTCATCTGATAAGCCATAGGGGAATAAGCCAGTTGATAAGAGTGCGCTCTCTAGCTGTTCTGGATTATACTGGCAATTTGACCATTGCTCAACAGTGATTGGGATTGGTTTACTTAAGCACCCATCAACAACTCGTCGCCGGAATAATCCTGGTAGCCGCATGGCACGAGCTAAGTTGCAGATAGCTGGATCTGAGGTTTGGGTTATAGTCAGTTTGCGGTTGAGTACTAACCATTGCTCAGGAGTTAAAGCAGTTTTGGCACGAAAATAGCAATGCAGCGATTTCCCTCCAGTGAACACCACAGCAGCAGGTTCTAACTTTGTTTTCTGTTTGAGTTGTTGCAGTGCATCCCACTGGTTCTCTAATGGCAGACTATCAATTTCATAGAAGATTGTTTGGCAGCTTTTAACATGGTTGTTGCTGATGCCGCAGGTTGGTTGATTTGGGTAAAAACTGATTGTGGCACCGATACGAGACAGTTTGAAGACATGAGCAAAGCCGTCTTTGTGTTTTTTAGTTGACTGCTTCCAAATCGTACTCCCGTATTTGTCTCGTCCTCCATATGTGCATTTAGTTAGGCTAAAGCCTTTACGAGTAATTCTGCCGCAAAAAATGTATTGACAATAAATGGTTTTGTCATTTATGCGATATTTTCTCCAGCGACTGGGGGCTGGTTCTGTTTTGTGATCCCAAGAGGCTCTGAGCCAAATTCTGGTTCCTCTGGCAAAGCCTATGGTTTTGAGAAAACGGATGGTTGTTTTTCTGGCGCGATCGCTCATTGTATACGTGCAGGGGTTGTAGCTTTGTTTTGTAGGAGCATCTGACTATGCTCTGCATTCCCGTGCAGCGATCGCTGCACGGGAATGCCGCTTTTATCTAGAGTGAAGGCGCTCTTAGGATTAACCCTGTTTCTGTACGTTTGCTCATTTTTAACCTGCAAGATTTAATTGACCCTTACAAGGCTTGTAATCGGTGGTGATTCAATCGATTCAGGCATTTTTATCTCGCATAGAGCTTTTGCCATTTTATGATTTATGCTACCTTTATGCCTTAAATAATTGTCTCTGAAAGTCTTTTGTGATTACCCTGACTCGTTGTACTCAAGCAGCGCAAAACTTATTGGCCGAGGATTTTACGGAAATTTTGACCTCTGACAGAAACTGTGCATACAATTGGGTTGATTTGGAACGTTGGTAACTGTGTTGGGCGCACTTGAGAAAAGAATTTATTAAAATTTCGGAACGTTCTGGGGTTTCTCAGGAATTAATTAGGAACTGCATTGGTTAAACTCAATGGTGATTGCTATATGTAATTTTCTGAAAAACCGGAAAATGAGGTGTAGGATCTGTATATTCGTGTAATTGCAGTTTACCGATGCGTGAGCTATGCCACAAGATTACTCAGGGCAAAATCTAAGAGGGCGATCGTTTCGAGGTTTGAACCTTGAATTCGCGAACTTTAGCGGTGCAGATATCCGCAGTGCTGATTTTAGCGGTGCCATCCTTATAGACGCTAACTTCAGTGATGCTAAGGCTGGGTTGCAAAAGCGGTGGGCTATTTTCTTGGTGCTTGTTTCGTGGGTGCTGATGGGTTTATCGGGATTTCTCTCAGCTTATGCTGGCATTTTAGTGGCGGCTTTACTATTTCAACCAGAGAAAGGTTCTGAAATAGCGTATAACATTGCAGGTTTTGCTGTTATATTTATATTAATTCTCTTCTGTTTCGTTACAATTCGTCAAGGAATACAAGCGGGTTTAGGAGCCGTAGTTGTAGCCGGAGCCGTAGCCGTAGCTGTAGCCGGAGTCATAGCCGTAGCCGGATCTGGATCCGTAGCCGTAGCTGTAGCCGGAGTCATAGCCGTAGCCGGATCTGGAGCTGTAGCCGGAGTCGGATCCTTCGCTGTAGCCGGAACCTTCGTATTATTAAGCACATATATAAGTAGGCGCGCATTAAAAGGAGATCCAAAACATGCCCTGATTCGCGACATTGCTGTTGCTTTTGCCGCGAGTCGTGGTACAAGCTTCCGCAACGCCAACTTAAGTAACGCTAACTTTACAGCAGCCACGCTCGAAAGTACGGACTTCAGAAAGGCTAATCTAACTCGTACAAGCTTCCATAAAACTAAGAAACTTGACCGTGTTCGCCCTGGTAAAACTTATCTTCAGAAAGCACAGGTTCGTGATCTACTCGTTACTAGGCTTGGACTTGATCAGAATTTTGACCGTCAAGACTTGCGAGGAGTCAACTTTATTGGAGCTAACTTAGTAGACGCCAGTTTTGTCGGTGCCGACTTGAGCAAAGCTAATTTACAAGATGCAGATTTATCTAGAGCCAAACTAGTACAAGCGCAGTTAGACGGAACTGATTTTACAGGTGCTACCCTCACCGGAGCATATATTAGGGATTGGAACATTACCAGCGATACTAAATTTGATGGGGTGCGGTGTGAGTATGTTTATATGCGACTACCTACTAAAGAGAACCCTGATCCCTTACGTAAACCAGATAATAATTTGGAAGTGTTTAAAGACGGGGAATTTGGAGATTTCATACAACCAATTTTTGACACCCTCGATCTTTACCATAATCAAAGTGTTGACCCTCGTGCGATTGCGGTTGCTTTTAAAGAACTAGCTGAAAACAATCCAAACGCGGAGCTTGAAATTGTGGCAATAGAGAGACGGGGTGATGATAAAATCCTGCTTCGTACTAAAACTGAAGCAAGAGCTAAC
Organism: uncultured Scytonema sp.; assembly: GCA_937873135.1. Classification (GTDB taxonomy): domain Bacteria; phylum Cyanobacteriota; class Cyanobacteriia; order Cyanobacteriales; family Nostocaceae; genus Rhizonema. Next base: position 14,112 of record CALMVQ010000097.1, read on the forward strand.
AAATCTGAATTGAGTAAAGAATATTTTCTAAATTACAATCAATTTAAAGAATTAGCAGAGAAAGATATTCAGGCTTTAATAGCAGCCAAAGAATCTCAAATTATGAGATTAGAAAATATGGTATTAACTGCGCTTGAGCGTCCTAGTTTTTATACAGAACTCGGAGATATAAAAGTAGGAAATATTAAAATGGCGGGAGGTGCAATCAATACCGGAGATATAAATGTTATCGAAAATATTGAAACCCTTCAAACAGTTGCAACTCTTGATAGCAATAATGATGTTAGCGATGCTTTAGAAATTAAAATAATTAAAGGCAGTGGGATGTTAGTGGGTGAACAGAGTGAGCTAGTTTTGGAAGTAACTAATACTTATGATAAACCTATAGAACATCTTGAAATAGAAATAATTCAAGATTCAGCAGAATATCAAGTTAATAGTGAGAACAGAGCATTTCTTACAAGTTTAAATGCTAGAGAATCAAGAGAAGCCAGTTTTTATTTACAAATGAACTTTGCTAAACAAATTGCTGTTAATTATAAGATTAACGGGAAATTGAAAAAACCACCCTTATATATTAATGCTGTACAGGATAATCCTTATATTTATGGAAGTCCGGTTGAAGGTGAAAAAGCTTTTTTTGGTAGGCAGAAAGAACTGGAGCAGATTATACAAGCCGTAACTAAACCAACAAAACAAGACATTCTTATTGTAGGTGAGCGTCGTACAGGAAAAACTAGTTTGCTTAATCAATTACAAAATAGATTAGATATACCATTGATTCCTATATATGTTGTATTAAATACAAGTGAGGAATCAACAACGGAAAGTCTTCTAAAACTGATCCTTCAAGAAACTCTTTATAATCTTATAAAACGAAATATTTTAAGAGATAAAAAAATAGAAGAAATATATTTCAAAAATAGTGATTTTATTAAGCAATATAAACAAATAATTTCTGAAGCAAAAGTAAACATTGATAATTTGAAGATTATATTGCTTCTTGATGAAGCTGACTATCTTCTGAAAGTCAAACAAAAACAATCAAATGTGATTGATGAGCGCATACAGAATATACTAAGAGCCGCACTGCAATCAAGTGATATTGGTACTGATTTACGCGCTGTAGTTGCTGCAACAACAGATTTATCAACTTATATTTCTCAACATAGTTCACCATTCTATAACCATTTTCGTTTTGTTCCTCTCAAACCTCTTAGTGTTAAAGAAACAGAGGAATTAATAGTTAAACCTGCATCAATGTTAAGCTATTCTTACGAACCTATTGCCATTGAAAAAATTACAAGATTGAGTGGAGGACAACCTTATTATGCTCAAGCTATTTGCTATGAAGCTTTTGAAAATGCAGCTCACAATCAAAGAACTTATATAAGTAATGAGGATATATATATTGCAGAACAGAAAATAGTTAAAGATTTTTTTGATAGCTTTTTATCTGGGTTCTGGAACCGTTGTAATGAAGTAGAAATAAATTTTTTGATAGCTTTAGCCGAGAAAGATACTATTACTGGTATTTCTAGAGAAAAAATTAAGCGTTTGTTAGATTGGCAAATTATCATTAAGGACATTAATGATCATTATTTTTTATCGTCCGAACTAATAAAACAATGGATAACGATGATAGCTGGTAGATAGATAATATGCAAGTGACTTACACAACATCAACAGTCGATAGTTCTGAATATAAACGTTTAATTTGTGGGCGCACAGATGATCTTGCTAAATTGATTGACTATATTTCTCAGGGACGAAGTATAGCTTTATTTGGAGAAAGACGAATTGGTAAAAGTTCTTTACTATATTTATTAAGAGATATCATTAACAATCAAATTAATAACTATAGTAAATATTTAATAGATTTGAGTCTTAAGAATGCTGTTCAAAGCTTGAGTTCAAAAGTATCTAACCACAAGGCTATATATTTGGATCTTCAGGCTCTGGATAAGCGAGATTCTGAAGCTTTCATGCAATTAATAAATAATAAGTTTAAAGATAACAGTTTATTATATAATCTGCAAAAATCAAATAACACTTCAACCAATCTGACAATCACAGATTTTTTTCAATTAGTTAATAATCAGTTAAATAATAACGATAAACTTGTTATTTTAATAGATGAAGTAGAACTTTTACTACATTTTTCAGATAGTAAACAGGTTTTTATAAATTTACGAAGTGTGATTCAGTCATGCCCCAAAATTTGCTTTGTCATTGCAGGAGCTGATTCTTGGCATAAAGAAATTAAGGATGAAACTTCACCTATTGTTAATAATGTTATAACTTTTTACTTAAAAGCAGCAGCGCGTTTTTCTATAGAAAATTACTTAATAAAAGAACCGTTAGATAACTATATTTTTGGAATAGAGATAGACATAATCACTAGAACAATTCTTGAATGGACTGAATGCAAGCCTTGGTATGTTCAAGCAGTATGTCAGGTGATTGTTGAAATTAACACAAAGTATGGGCAGCTACAAAAAAATTGGCAAGCTGAGGTTGTGAAAGAAGTAGAAGCATCTGTTGAAACAACTTTAGATACATTTTATTCCAGTGATAATCCTGATAATATATCTCCAAAAATTTTAGTTTTATTAGCTAACAAACCAGGCTTAACAGTTAAAGAAATATCTTGTATGCTGGCTCATTCAGAAAAAAAAATTGGGAATAAGATAAGTGATTTAGAATCGTTAGATAAAGTTCGTAAGGAAGGTTCAAAATATAGAATTGTTGGAAGTATTATAGAGAAATGGGGACAGAAAAACAAAGATATTGATTTTGTTATAAATCGTCGGTTTCAATTACTAACTATTTTCTTTAAGTGGGCACCAGTTGTTTTGTTTTTGTTGTTGGCAGCAATAACATGTTTTTATGCAAATTCACCTTTGCTTACTTCTTCTTGCAAATTCTCTAATGGAGAGTTACTTGTTCAAATGCCATCTTCTTTAGAAGATGGTGAAATTGGTGCAGGTAAAATATCAGTTCAAAATACAAGTAAAAATAAATTATCAACAGTAAATATAACTTTTATTTCAGAAAATATTATTTACGAATACAAGGAAAGTAACTTAATAGAATTTAATTCTGTTAAGAGTAACGAAACTAAACGTCTAAAGTTAAATTTTACTGCTAAACCAATAAAGTTGGGAAAAATTTATAACTCACAAGTTAAAATCTCTGACGCAGCTGCAAAGCCTTTAAATACATGTTTTTTTAATATTTCTGTAAGAGCAATACCCATAAAAAAATACTGGTCATTGATAAGCCTTCTGTTTGTTACTATCAGTGGATTCTTTGCTAAACCTGATTTACTCCAATTAATTACAAATTTGATTTCTGGCTTGTTCAAGTCACAAGGTGACAATAAAAGTGAAGGTAAAAGTTAGGAAAACAGTGGAAACGAAAGCTTCTGGTGATTAAATTTGTCTATTGAGCTCTAATGCTGGGGTTAAAATAGGTCGTGATTCGCATTCAGCCATTTTCAAGCATCAATCAATGTATAACCCTTGATCGCTTGTCTGCTTCTTATAAAGCTCTTGTACCTCAGATTTTATATCTTCTCTTTCGTTGGTTAGTATCTTGTTCCAGCCTGCCATACCTGGGTTAATACGTCTAGCCTGGGGTAAAGCAGCAAGTATTTCTTCAGATACTACATCGCCTTCTTCATCTCCTTTCAAACCCACTACGACAGTAGGTAATTTCTCCAAAAATTCTTTGGGAATTGCTTTGACACTATCGGCAGCCAAGTATAAAGTTGGTGTTTGATTAAAGTCCGGATCGAGAGCCATGACTGAAAGCACTTCTACCGGATCGCTAGTAAGAATTGCTCTTTGGATTGGGGTTTTAGTAGCTACCCAGAAGCAGCTCGTTAAAGTTGTGTTCTCCTCATTAGGGGCAGTTGGTTCATCTGGGTCAAGGCGAATAGAGGAAAATGTGTTATTATTCAGCACGAATGCCCCAGTCGGTTCACCATCAAGAGTCCGCCCGACAAATACAGTTTGACATTCATCGTCGGCATAGATCCAACCTTTGGAGTGCAACAGTTCTACTATTTGTTCAGGCAGTTGGCGATCGCTAACCAAATACTCCTGCACCTCCTGCCAGTTGTTCTCGTTTCGGTTAGGCAGCATTGGGGCTGGGGTTTCTTTTGATGCGTCGGCGGGTTGTTCTGGTATTTGGGATATTTGCTCTGCCCCTTGAAGAATTTGTTGCTTTGACTGCTCAGCTACCTGGTTAGATTGCTCAAGCCAAAGGACACGTTTTCCTGCATCCACTTCGTCATCTTCAAGTTGGGTGTTAGATTCAAGATTTTGTGCCAGGGTTGTGGGTTGCCCCAGGTGGTTAAATTGCTGTACTTGGGTGTCTGGGTTTATTTGCAAGTGGTCAAAATTCTGGGCTGCTTGAGATTCTTCAACGTGTAGCTTCGTTTTACGTTGTTTGCCATCCACATTTTTGGGTTGTCGTTGCTGTTGCATAGTTGCGGCTGTTTCTGTTGCAACGTCAAAAAGCTCTTGCTCTTGCTTGACTTTTTTGGCATTTTCGTGTGTTGTAACATTCCCAAAAGCAAGTGTGTTATCGTCGTCCAAAATAACAGATTGTTGTTGTTCGCTGAGCGATCGCAACTTAAGTTTTGTCTTGCTTGTTTGTTGTTGCTGTTTAGGATTGATGCAGCTTTCGGGTTGTCGCTTGTTTTCCATGCTTTCTTCCTCTCCCCCTGCTGCTCTACTCCCCCTGCTCCCCAAGCTTTCTTCCTCCTGGCGTTTCTGAATCTCGTTTTGATGAGCGAGTTGAGCTTGCTGTTGCTGCTGTTCCTCGGCTTGGGCTGCTGGTGAACGCAATGCTTGCTCAATAGCTTCAAGCTCAAGTTTCTCGCTGTAACTAACACCCCTGTATTTCCGCAATCCTTTGAAAGTATATGCTCTCCCCAAGTGGGTGCCAGAAAAAGCAATGCCGTTCAACTGATAGCTAATGCCCATTTCTCCTGTTGGTGTTGGCGACACCCTGACATCAATGCCTTGGTTTTTTAGCTGCTCAATCAAATCCGGCATTGTGGGATTATCTTCAGTCAATTGGTCGATTGTATCTTGCAGTGTCTTTCGGGTGCTAATTTCTCCAGTTCGCTTCTTTAGACGGCTTTCTCCCGTAGTTGGGGAACGGCGTTCTTTTTCAAAGCTTGATGCTGCTGGTGTCAGTTCGTATTTCTTCTCCAAATCCCTGATTAGTTCCTCAGAACGTTTGTAATCTTGCCATTCAGAAACAGTGGAGCCATTCAATCTGAGACGACTGGCTACGATATGGACATGGTTATGTTCGGTATCGGTATGACGTGCCAGGATGTACTGATTGTCGTCAAATTCCATCCCTTGCAGATAAGAGCATGCGATCGCGCACCAAGTGTCATTGAGGAGTGCTTCTTCTGCTGGCACACTCAAGGTTGCATGATAAACAACTTTGCGGGTGGGCTTTTTAGTGCGCGTCCTTTCGTGACGCTGCACAGATAATTGAAATTCCTGAGATAATTCAGCTGGTGTCTCTCCTACCATATTGCCGCCTATTAACTCGGCTCCTTCTTTGCCCAGCACGTAGTCTAGACAGCCGTAAAAGTTAGTTCCCTTAATTTGCTTACCAATCATCCTAGTTGTCAGTTTCGATTCCTGCTATTTCTTTACGGGTTTGGATGAGCAAGGATTGGAGTTGGTGCAGGAGGTTAAGCTCAATAGAGATGTCCTGTTGACATGAAGCTAGCGAATCTTGTACGGTGGCAGTTAGTTTCTTCAAGTCAGCACCAATGCGTCCTAATTCTCTGTAGGTGTCGATAGAAATGTCTGTGACGATGGGGGGAAGGTGACGAGATAAGGCGCATCTTCGTATGTATTCGCTTAGGCTGTAACCTGCTTCAATGGATTTGGCTTTCACAAGTTGGTAATCTAAAGCATTGAAGTGGACGGGAATGTTACCACTAGTGAGAGGCGATTTGGCACTCGTGATATGTTGTATTTTCTTTGGCATTTTAAGTTATGAGAGTAAAAGAGTTTTTGACAGATGATGAGGGCAATTGTGCCGTAGAAGCTATGATGGCTGTTGAAGAAAGTAAGTTATGTCGATTTCAGCTACTTATAATCGTTGGACTAATCTTCCAAGTTGCTATCAAAAATATGTCCGCATCGATAGCACCGGGCTTAACGTTCCCATTTGGCTAGGGCGGACAAATAAACCTCCGCTTGTTTTAACAAACGTAACCATATCCATCTTTGCGATGAATAATTTTACAAAAACGATGAGAAATCCCTTCAACTAAACCATTCTTAGTTGAAATATTGAAACTACCAGATGCACGGGTTGCAATTCTACCAGTATAAATTCCTAATTTTTTACCCGTAGTGACAACAGCTTTAACAATGTCACCTGTTTGAAAACCAAAATGTACCTTGTTTCTGGCACAATGACGGATAGGAAAACCATGCTTATCAGTTCGGCATAATTGACGGGTTCCATGTCCCGTTGCTTTGATTAGTAGTGGTTTTACACCTTTAATTACAAGAATGGGTGTTGAAGAACCGACACAAGCAGCATCAATCCAATGAGTTTTTTCCAGGTTTTGATTAGTTCGATTGAACTTGGTTAATCCACCTGAACCCGTTTCTACTGGTAGTCCAATCGCTTTCAGTGTTTCCTTAAGTTTGAATCGAGTTGAATTAACAGCAGCAGTATCAACCAATGGTTTTTTAGCTTGATCTTCAATCTTCTTCAACATGACTGGTTTTTTCTTGAGAAAGTCTTTGATATCTTTGGTGCCTTTTTTGACGTTGCATGATTCACAACTCAAAGTGAGATTTGAAATTCTGTTAGAACCTCCTTTTGCTCTTGGGTGAATATGTTCAATCTGTAATGGAATGTCTTTATCTCCACAGTAAGCACATTGTCTTCCCCATTTTTCGAGCAAGTATTCACGGGTTTCGTATCCGGCTAAAGTTCCCTGTTGGTATTCTTTACCTTTAATTTCAGGATTCTGCATTAATTGGGTGTCAAATTTCACCAACTCTTGTGAAATAGCCGCAATGGGTGCAAATTTGCACAGTCGCTTTACCCACGTTTCAATATTGTGAACACGACTCATTAGGCTTGGTGCTAACCACCCCTCTCTACGTTGTTTTGGACTTGGTTGTTTATTCCCCTTCCTGAACCATTCGTGTTTTGGCGGTTGTCGGTAACGGGTTTTGCGGTTTCTTCGAGTTCGACGCAGTTGACGCCGTGATGTTAGAGATTCTCTAATAGCAAAACCTCTGTGTTTTAGTTCAGCCGCCCATACAACTTCTCCACTCATATCGTTGACTATTGCTATCCCCGTTGTTCTTGAACCTGGATCAATCTTGATTCTTAATGGTTCTACAACAGCATCTGGTTTTGACTCTTTAAGGAAAATTGTGAAAGGAAATTTGCAGAATATTGCAGCTTTTTTGTTTCTCAACAGTTGCCGCGCTTGGGCTGGATGAATTGGATTTAAAGGTCTTTTTTCAGTGTCAATTACTAATACTTTGCTCATAAGAGCCTCCTTTCGGGTAAAGTTTGCCTCGCTAATGTTATTGGTCGGTACTTTCCAAGCAGCACGGATTTAACTCTCTAATCTTTTTAACCACTCGGTTCTAGGGTTCATGGACTGGCACGCATCCAGAAGTAGGAATTTTAACACTTACCAATAACGTACAACGAGAAAGCAACTTTGAATCGGCTGAAGAGTCGCTACCTCTATTATACAGCAGACAATTCAATCACAGAAGGTACTGTCAATATTATTATACTTTCTCCACTACTGGAATTAATGGGTTTGTGCGATCCACCTTTTAAGATTCAGAGTGAGAAATTGGTGAAGGTCGAAATTGAAAATGGAGGCAAAGAAGAACCAGTATTAGAAGGATTTATTGACGCTTTAATTATACAAAATCAACTCTGGGTGGCGTTAATTGAATCGAAGCGTTATGGTTTGAGCGTTATGCAGGCTCTTCCACAAACTTTAGCTTACATGTTGGCAAACCCTAATTTAGAAATGCCAGTTTTTGGAATGATAATGACTGGGGAAGACTATATTTTTATTAAGCTGAATCAGCAGACGCGCTCCTATGATTTGTCAGACAAGTTTACTCTCTCCAACCCAATAGAAAACGAGCTGTACGAAGTTTTGCGGGTAATGAAGCGAATTGTTAGCTTGATTGTACAGGCGTGAATGGCTTGGCTGAAGCCATTACTTCTTGCTAAAAAAAAAATAACCCCGCTCCGGTTAAGGTAGCAGGGTTGCCGTCCAATGGGTGACGGCAATCCAAGTCTCTATGCAGATTTAGCTGAGATTCTTTCAGCACGCTGCTGTTTGTGCAACTTGCGACGTACTTTGATGGCATCCAAGTCTGCCAGTCCGTACAATACCTTTGCCTTCTGCATAAGTTCGCTCAAAGGCATTTCTTTGTAGTCCATGCGAAATTCAGCATTATGAACTGTCCAATCGAATTCTTCATCACTCCATTGGGCTACGTTATCCAGTTCACGTCCGCTTTCTTCCCGTAGGACTTCCAAAGTCATGAGACGTAATTTTTCTGTGTATGGAATTACGCGGTCTAATGCTTTAGCTTTGGGTTGGGGTTGGGCTTGAGCTTTACGTGTCATTACATTTTACCCTTTTTTAACAGTTGATATCATGTCGAAACCAGCAATAGCTGCATTCCAGTCAGTTCAAAATTGAACTTTCACTGCCATTCACAGCGATCGCTGGTTACAACTGTGAATTCAAATTTTTAAACTTTCACTTATTAGCAGCGATCGCTGTTTCTTTGATTAACTTCAGCTTGAATCTTCTACAAAAAAAATGCCCTGCTTTGATGGCAGAGCATTTTTTTAGTTAATCAGACAATTTGCAGTTTATTTTAGTCCTCTTCCTCGTCCTCCTCTTCATTGAATTCATCTTCTTCGTCCTCGTCCTCGTCTTCCTCTTCGTCCTCTTCTTCATCATCGAGGTCTTCCAAGTCTTCGAGGTCTTCGTCTTCCTCATCCTTATTGTTGAATGAGTTACGTTTTTCTAGACTCAGACGATTGAATTCCACCAGGTCAGCAATTGCCTGTTCAGGAGTTAAATCGATGGTGTCGTAAAGCATCGCTAAGGCGAGTGCTACGACTTCTGTGGGATGTTTGAGAGCGTCTGGCGCTCCGAAGAGCCGGACGAATACTTTGTTGTTCCAGCGGTTCCAGTCCAACTTTTTCCCGTTCTTCTTTTTGACTTGGGCTGCAATGTCAAGTCCGATTTTCTCTCGGCTGGCATGACCCACTTTGGTGGCGATCCGCTGATTCCGAACTTGCAGTTTGACTCCGAATTCTTTGAAGACTGTGTTGCGAAGTTCTTTGAGCAATGCGATCGCTTGGTCTTCAACTGTAGCTTTCGCTGTTGGCTGGGTTAGTACCGTGGCTTTTGTGTTAGCAGCTTTAGCAGCAGTTCCGTTTCCGTTGTGAGCCATATTAGTACGAGCTTTGGCGGTAGTCATGAAGTTCCTTTTTTGTAATTTATTGACTTCATGCTCATAGCCGCGTTAGCGGCATTTTTGGCTCCGCCACGTTTAACGTGGCAATTAAATTCATTTCATTTATCAATGAAATTTAAATGTAAGTTATTGCATTTTTGGCTGCGATCGCTATTTCAAATCTTCCTTTTGTTATATAAAATGCTGCCTTATCAGAGGGTATAAAATACGAAAAAACCGATTGTGACAGTGGAGGTGCGGAATGTGGGATTTAATTCCTCTTTTTATAAGTGATACAGAAGGTTAACTAATAGCTGTGTATCCCGCGTCGGAGTCACCTCTTATTTTTGAAATAGTAATTAGTTCCTTGATGGCTTATCTACTATTAATGGGATATTCGTCCTCATGAACTGCTTTTTGTTGTGGACTTGCAAACCAGCCAAATTCTTTCTGGACATACTGTAATTGTTTTTGGTCTTCGGCTGTCCAGGTTTCTTGATGCAGATAAAATATATCAAAGGAAGACCCCTTACTAGGTTCATACTGCTCAGTCCCGATACCAATGACAGTTTTACAATTCTGTTGCAACCCTCGCACTACAAAGCATCTTCCCCCTAACTCACTAACACGGTATTGTCGGTCTTCTCCGTGCGGTTTTGCCAAAAATACATAAGCTATATTGGATTCTGGTAATGTTAGGGTTCTTGACTCGATTCTACGTTGAGCAGCCAAATTCATGAAATCTTTAAAGAATTTTCCTAATATTCGGCGTGCAAATCGGGGTTCTCTTGCCATTGCACGAAGTGCAAGTTCGGATTGATTTAAATCAGGACCAAATTCTAAATTATTGTTCAGGACATCCTTGCTTATATTTTCAAGGAGTCTATCCCATATATAACTGTCTCTATCAGCTTCTTTTTTCGCTTTGTATTCTGGTTTTTTAATTATCTCATTCCAAATGTTGTTTCCCACAACAATGACATCGAAGTTATCTGGGTAAGAACGTCCATTATGTATGTAATAACCTAAAAGGTCTTCTTCATATCCATCAAAGACAGTTTGCTTGCCAGAAGCATATAAATCTTCTTTCTCAATAAGGTATTGTACAAAATCCGTTGTTGTATCAAGTTCTCTTAGTATTGTTTCAAAGGAAACCCTATCGAATACATGAACAAATCCCTTGCCAAAATTACCAAATTGAATTGGAACCTTATCATCTCCACCCAAAGCGACAGCAACACGATGGACACGCTGCACGTCTGATGATGGAAAGGGTAAGCCTTGGCTTCCATCGCTTCGGATCACATGTGAAGTCAATTTAATCCGTTTTTCAGCACCATAAATTTGGTCTACTGAACCTTCAATAGCTTTCCTAAGCCATCGTTGCCAATCTACTTCAATATTGCCGCTATCGGTTAGCTTAATATCTTTAACACTGATAATAATAATATCTGGCTCGCAAACAATGAGGATATCACATAGCTCTTTAGAATTTTTGCCTCTAGGATTTGCGTAACTCCAGAGAGAAAGGAAGGATTTATGGCAGACTTGGTAAACAAATTCTTCTGAATCATTAATAGGTTTATTCATATAACGAAGATTAGTAGAAGTTAGAGAAAGTCGAACTATTGAACTCTAGGAGTAAATACCAGCAGAGATTATTTTTTCCCAGAATCAGCACACCATTCGACAGTCCCTTGACGAACCCAGAAATGGCATCGACAGTCGTTTAGCTGATGGACAGACGGATGAAGCGTTGGTCGTTCCAACCAGTCTGTGGTTATCTTCCAGCAGGGATGATGTTTCTGGTTCAAAGACAGTAAGATACTTTCCCCACATCCGCCAGGACAACGAAAGCACGCCCATTTTTGATATTTAGCATCACCAACCACTACCATCTGCCCTGGTTCTATATCTTCGGGAGCAGGATGGATTATTGTAGTTTTGGTAGAAAAGTCTGGCTGCTGAATATAACGCAGCCAGACCAGTAGCTGCCGAATTACACGAAGAAGAAACATCACCTACTCCACAACTCCCAGAAAAGGTACAACATCCCCTCTCCCCCACCATTCAGCACCAATAACCCCACAAACCGGGCAATTTGGATTTGGAACTGCTGCGGGTTTGCGGTCGATGGTCAAATGGAATTTACGAACCCGGTGCGGCGTACTACCATCCTCCCCTCGGAATCCCTGAAGGCGGTGGATAAGTTCTTGCATTGCCATATTTGCAACTTCGGTCGTAAATAAAACAACCGCAGGACTAGGATTTCCTTCTCCAATGACGTAGGCTTCTGCCTTGCGACGTTCGTACTCAGCAGGATCATTCCGCTTTAAAGCTTCATCCCGTGCAATAACAGGGTTAATAATTTCCCGACACAATAGGCAGATATGTCTGGGAGTAGGCGCAAGTACCGTGACTCTACCATCTAGGGCTTGAAAATTGTGTGTTTTACCTTGAGAAACCTCAATTGATAAACCCATGTCAAACACAGGCGTTGCATAGTAGTAGGCGAACCGATTAAGCATTAATCGACCTGAATGGTCGTCTGTGCAACAAAAAATTACATCCAATGCTTTTAAGGCATCACGACAGGAGGTTTCCCCAATCCAAGCTTGATATGTTCGCACCTGAACCCCAAGCCCTAATTCTAGCAGTGACCTTTCAACAGCCTTAACTTTGGGAGTCATGGTATCAGCATCTGGCTGACGCGCACCATGTAACCGATTTAAATTTGTATCCTCAACAATATCTTTATCAAAAAGTGCTATGTTGCGTATACCCATCTTCGGCAGTAACATGGCGATCGCACTTCCTGTACCACCGCACCCAATAACCCCAACGCGCAGCATTGACAAGTCTTGATTAAGAGCTTCACCAAAAGCCAAGGCTTGCCGTTGAAATGCTGTAGGAGATACACCTTGCCCCCGATTTGGATAATGCAAATGAATTATCTGCCCAACAACCCGAATCATCTGTAAGGGAATAGCATCCTGCGGACTAATCCACAGGCGACCAACCAAATTTCCTTCCGGCGTTAGAATGACACTTAAAAGTTGGGTATCTGAGCCGTTGCGATTTTGTGCTAATTGAACCAGGTCGGGTTCGTTAGTATCATCTTGAATGGAAAATTCATTCAGACCTCCTAGGTGACTGTGGACAACACCTACTGTTAGGTTTTTTGCTTGTGCCGTTTGCAGTACCTTGACAAAGGAGTCTGTTTTCCAGGTAATGTGCTGGGTGGAGGAAGAGATAACTTCATCCTCTGGCACTGGTATTACTTCATACGAAATCAATTTGTGATGTGAGTAGCCATTCCAGGGGTCGGCAGCGATAGTTGTCCGTCCACACAAGACATAGGCTGCCTGCTCTTTAGCATTTGTGGTTAACAGTAATTCCCGCAAATAACTATTGTGGTGTTCTTGTATTGTCAGGCTTGCGGTAGTCAAGCAGCAACCTCCAGAGCATTCTCAATCCGTTTGAGCATCGTCCAAATTCCATCAACACCTGGTCGCCACTGATTGTTATGTCTTGACCATCGCTGCCATTGTTGACCGCTAAATTGATGCGGCTGGTCTGCTGCCAGTGGATATTTTTCACCTTGTACTAGCTTGATCCACGGTAAAAGATAAAACATATCGGGTGGTGCATCTGGGTATCCGCTTGGCAACAGAATGAGGATATCTGCCTGTTCGGTATTAAAACGTCCCGACGGCAATTGAAATTTCCGCAATATCACCCCTTTTTGGCTAGCATCTACCACCTCTTCAAAGTGTAAACCTCTGCTTTCAAGGTACTGGCGGTCGCTTAAGGGTATAAAACTCATGACTCAACCCTCCGTTGTGGTCTTTTTACCAGTAAAGAATCGCTCGATTCCTGGCGCTTGCAAATCAACACATTCGTTGTCAGCAATTGGACGGTCTTCGGCACCGCGCACTTCCAACCAAACCCCGTAAGATGCTGGGTCCACACCAGCAAGTTGCTTCAGCCTCAACCCTGTAATAAGTGGCGCTCCCCATTCAAATCGGCGACCATCAATGACAAAACGGAAGGAGCGATCGCTGTGCCAGGTGATAAATCGTTCGACACCCGGCGCTCTCAGGTCAGCCGTTTCATCCAACCGAATCTCTTCTAATTGGCCACCATGTACCAACTGAAAAATTAGGTACTCATCTACAGGTCTTTTGCATGCTTCATCAAGCAATTGTGCCCCAGTAATCACAGGGTCTTGTAATTTGTAACTTTGATCATCAATCCGTACTATATAGTACTGCGCTAGTGGTGGCTGGACAGCACCATGCTGTCTAACCCACGTTTCCAATTCGACTTCATTAGTTTCAAGACGCATAGCATCTATTGAGTCAGTCATTTTCCGTACACTCCATAAATTAGAACAATAAGCACACCGTACTCCTAATTTAACAGACACAAACAAAAATGTCACTATTAAAATCCTAAAATTTCCTTATGTCATTAATACCAACAGTTTGTATTAATGACATAAGTAGGGTAGGATAACAATTAAGAGGCATGGTTATTTAGGAAATTTAAGGCTGATGACTGAACAGCAGGCGTTTTATACAGAGTTAGGACATCGAATCCGCGAGGCAAGAGAAAAAAGCCATTTGACCCAGGAGACTCTAGCTAAGATGGTCTCGTTGACACGCACTTCTGTTACCAATATTGAAAAAGGAAGACAGCAGCTCTTAGTTCATACCCTTGTGGAAATCTCTAAAGCACTCCAAGTTTCTCCAGAATCACTTTTGCCTCAAACTCAGTCCATAGGTGTAAAAGCATTGGATGAACTAGATGAATTACTTAAAGATCATTCTCCGCAAGAAAAAGAATGGATTAAAGCAACTGTTGATATTGTAAGCAGGAAGTAACATATGGGGGTTCGTCGCAAATATATTCGCACTACTATTGAGCAACTACTCGAAAGTTATGACATTAAAACAGCCCCAGTAGATGTTGAGAAGCTTGCATCATTAGTTGGGGCTAATGTTCAGTATGAACCTACTGAGGATAAACTTTCTGGATTTATTTTGAAGGATCTTCAAAAGCAGACCGTTCTAATTGGTGTTAACAAAAACCATCCTAAAAATAGACAGCGGTTTACCATTGCTCATGAATTAGGTCATCTCCTCCTGCATAAAAAGGGAAGAATTCATGTTGACCATAAATTTCAAATAAATCTCAGAGATGAGCATTCCAGTACTGGAGTTAGTGAGGAAGAGAAAGAAGCTAACTTATTTTCTGCAGAACTTCTTATGCCAGCTAAGTTTATCAGCAACGACCTCGCTGAGATTGAAGCGTTTGACTTATTTGATGATGAATATTTAAAAAAGCTGGCTGATAAATATCAAGTCAGCATACAAGCTTTGACTTTTCGTCTTGCTTATCTAAATTACATTCAGTTGTAGAGTGGTTTGATTCATCATTTTCCAGGACTTACGCAAGTGTCACAATATAATCATAAGTGTCACATATGCAAAAACTTGGATTTGAACTTGTATGGCTCATTTTATAACCATCAGACAAAAAAGCTGATGATGTGCCAGTTACGTAGTAACCGTTCAGGGGGGAGCGCCCTTGAAGATACCCATTGCTTGATTAATCGGT
>CALMVQ010000098.1 GCA_937873135.1 uncultured Scytonema sp.
GTTTCGGCGATTTGGCGGAGTGTGTCGATGAGCATGTTACAAAACCTCCTGAATTCTTCTAAAACCTAGATAACGTAATACTTTGGCGGGGATATTGCTTCAACACTACCAATGTTTAACACTCAAAAAAGCAGCCGTCTGGGAGATCGCATAAAATTCCACCTTAGATTCAGATGGGTGAAGAATTTTTTTGACGATCGCAAAAAGCTGCGGCATTCCTGATTAACACAAACAACACTCAAACACACGAATTTGCCTAAAACCTCCTATCAAATTGGATCACTCAGTGTACTTTTGATGATGAATATTATATACAACAACCACTATCCTATTCAGTAGTAAGAATTAATACTTTATGAAAATATCAGTTTTTTTACTGACAATATACAATGTTTAACCTGACTGCCACTATAGAGTTTATCGTTTTACTCCCTTCCCGCTAGAAGAATACTGATATATAAAACCGCCAAGACGCCAAGAACGCCAAGTTTGAAGATTAAGAAGATAGGTAATACCAAGAGCGAAAAAAGAATACGACAGATCCTCATGTAGGGGCGAACGGCTGTTCGCCCTTGCGATTGATTCATGTGTGGCAAATATTTCTATAATTGGTGTAATCTTACATCGGGAAGGGAGTAATCACATAGATAATGCCTCGTATCCTTAGTAAGGGCGAACAGCTGTTCACTTCTACTGAGGGCGAACAGCCATTCGCCCCTACGGATAATTTTTGTGATTTAGAACACAAGCTAGAGTGCAATGCGAGTAAGCGCTGGCATAACGACTTATATCATGTCCGGTTAATTAACCGTAATTTCCGTAGAAACTGAACCCCTCCACGCCAGTCACCTGGGCGTGGGAAACCCGCCTGCAGTGCTGGCTCCCCAACCCCGAGAACGCAAGCGGGGAGGGGTTCTTTTATTATGGGTGATTTAAAGGACATCGTATTATTCGTTAGACTAGCTCAAAAAATCACATTTGTTAGTCCATAAAATCACCACCAGATCCGTATTTCCAACTATCAATCCAGCGATGCCAGTAATATTGGGGAATACCGGGTAAATTTTTCATCCACGGTTCTAGGGTTTGACTTGCCCAAAATAAACCAGAATAAATACCTAAATTACTGTAGTGCACCATCCAATCGAGTAAATTTCCCAAACCGACTTGGGGAATTATCTTAGCAACTAACATCGGTTGAACTAAAGCTGTTTTTAACAGTGTTTGCGTGAGTGCCGGAAACTGCACGACATCTTGTAAAAATGGTTTGAGGACTGATTCTCCTAATTCTTGCATTTGTTGAAATACGACAGACAGCAGTTGGTTAATTTGATTGGGATCAATTCTTTGATTCACACCAACGCTCATTGCCTTTTGAAATAACCAAGTCACTGATAAATTGGGTTGATAGGGCTGCAGCAGTGCCAGTGCTTTGACAGATAGTTGATCGGTTTCCAGTGCCTCATGAGTGCCATATGTCAAACGTTCTAAGTGACGTACCATTGCCCCAAAACCACCGAAACTCACCGGAGATTGGCTACCACTACTATCTCCCACAGGCAAAATGCGATTCCAGGGTATTTTGAGTGGATGGCGATATGAAGGAAAAAAGCCAAACAATGCTCGTTGAAAGGTAAGTTGGTGTAATTCTACACCCTGATATTCTGGCATGAGATGCAGGTACTCCTCAAAAAGAGCTTCTAAGCTCATGCGATGGGGATGTGCATCCATATAAGTAAATAAGTAAGTGGTTCTACCATCTCTGGCTGGAAATGCTTCCCAAAAGTATTGACATTGGTTGCTCAAGGGTGTAAATGATAATATCAGGTCCCCAGTATCGTTTTCGGGGAAACCTTGGGCGCAAGTTCCCACAACCGTACAAAATGCATCCGGTTTCTGCCCCTGACGTGCTTGCAGTGTTATTGGCGAAAGATGTCCCATCGCATCAATTAACAGCCGGGTTTTGAAACCGTCAAGAGCGTTAACTATCACTCCATCTGGATGAACCACGGCTTCGGTAAAAGGAGTCTGTTCAAATAACTTTCCGCCTGCACTCAAAAATCGCTGCTTTAAAGTTTCCAATAAATAAACTGGATCGACGCCGATGTTTAAGACATCCTCTACCCAAACTTCTGTACCGCCCAGAAAACTCACTCTCGCTTTTGGATAATCAGTGGCGATCGCCTGCTTGAGTTCATCAGCTGTGAGCAAATTCAATCTTAAGAACACTTCCAACTCTTTACGGGAAATGTTCCACTCTTGCTCTCTACCCCGCAGAGTTGCTCTTTCAATCAATGCCACTCGCACCCCAATCAATGCCAAGGCGCAACCAATAAAAATGCCTAAAGTTCCACCACAAATGACAACATCCCAGTCTAGCGATCCTAACGGCTGCAAGTTTTCTTTGACGACTGCTGGCACAGGTGCGTTACCTTCTCTCAAAGATGCCAAGATGCGATCGCTTCGCCGCAACCCGGATAAAACATCTCCAGGTAGTTGAGAGAGAATCTCTTCTGTTAGGGACATAGGGATTTACTAGGTAGACAAATGCATGTAGTTTTTGGTATGCGATTCTCAAATATGACACTTGTAAATCGCAGTTGCGCTTCAGGGCTAAACTATAATATTAGAATAAATTGAGGCGAACGGCTGTTCGCCCTTACGATGGGTTCATGTGTTGCAAACATTTTTGAAATTGGTATAAGTTTTTCGATTGACAGAGAAAATAAAATCATCCCGCACTCTATGCAACGCCCAAAATTCCTCTAGTACAGAGCGGCGGAAATAACCCACCCATCTGAAATAGGTAAAAAGCTTATAAAATAAGTGTTCTTTCTTTTTACTTTTTACTTTTTACTTTTGCCTTGTTGTACTAGTCGTCAACGATTCCGAACAAGTCTAACCACCGTTGCCACTAATTTTTCTGGGTAAAGAGGCTTAGGTAAATGCTCTTGAAACCCGGAAGAGACTGCAAGTTGCTGATCAAAAGTGCGCGCAAAGGCAGTCAAGGCGATCGCTGGAATTTGTCCACCTTGTTCTGGTGTCCAAGATCTCACCTGACGCATGAGCGCATAACCATCGATATCAGGCATACTAATGTCACTGACTAACACATCTGGTTTTTCCTGTTCTAGAACTTGTAATGCTTCAAATGCGGAGGAGACAGCAATCACATTAGCTCCGTGTTGCTCTAATACGAAAGCAACAAAATCTCGTGAATCTGCATCATCATCAATGACTAAAATCCGTACTTCGGAAAGGGTTAAGAAATTAGGTGCTAAGGTGGAAGAGTGAAAATTTTCATCCGTTCTCTTTAAACTTTCATCGTGAACAAGCGGTAGGTTGACGATAAATGTTGCTCCTTGATTCTCGCCAAGGCTTTCAGCTTGAATAGTGCCGCCATGCATTTCAACGATATTGCGGACAATTGCTAGTCCTAATCCTAATCCACCAAATTTTCTGGTAATGCTGCTATCTGCCTGCCGAAAGTAATCAAAGACATAGGGCAAAAACTCAGTGCTAATCCCCTTACCTGTATCGCTGACGATGATTTGAGCATAGCCATCTTCAGTCTGTCCTAGTCTCACGTCTATCGTTCCGCCATTAGGTGTAAATTTTACAGCATTAGTCAGGAGATTCCAAACGACTTGCTGCAAGCGAGTAGAATCACCCATGATACTTCCCATATTGGGTTCAAAGACTGAATTGACTTGAATCGACTTGCTTTGAGCCGTAAAATGCAGAGTTTCTAATGCTGCCAATACTATAGATTTTAAGTTGACATTCGTCGTATTGATTGTCAATTTGCCTTGTAAAATTTTAGATATATCCAGCAAGTCTTCAATAAGTTGAGCCTGTAACTTAGCATTACGTTCGATGATCAAGATTGCTTGAGTCGTCTTTGCTGAGTCAAGCTTCGGCTTTTGCAATAACTGAGACCAACCGAGAATAGCATGAAGTGGGGTGCGTAACTCATGAGAAAGTACAGCCAAAAATTCATCTTTGATTCGATTGGCTGTTTCTGCTTTAGCCCGTGCTGCTTGTTCTAATTCCAATAATTTTGCTCGTTCTTGTTGTATTTGTTTTTGCTCATCTATATCTGTACAAGTCCCTAACCATTTCACAACACAACCTTGCTCATCTTTGAGCGGTAAGGCTCGCGCTAACTGCCAGCGATAGGAACTATCAGCAGCCCGTTTAAAACGGTGCTCATTTTCGTATGAAGTGCCTTTTTCTACTGCCTTTAACCACACTGTATAAGCATGATGTACGTCATCTGGATGCAATGCTGCTAACCAACCAGAACCCAAGGACTGTTCTAATGTGAGTCCAGTATAGTCATACCAGTTTTGGTTAAAGTAATCACATTTGCCCTCAGCACTCGTTGTCCAAATAAGTTGGGGAATTGCCTCAGCCAAGTAACGATAACGCTTTTCACTTTGTCGTAATGCTTCTAAAACACGCTGACGCTCAGTGATTTCTTGATGTAATTGTTCGTTAGTTTTGGTAATTTCATGTGTACGAAGAGTAACCAACTCTTCTAAATGATTCTGGTATTTTCTGAGTTCTTCTTCTACTCGTAATCTTTCTGCTATTTGTGTTTGAAGTTCTTGGTTTGCTTGTTCTAGTTGACTCGAACTAGGAATTGCTAGTAATTGTGGGACTGAAAACACAAGTAGCACTGCTGTAGACAAAGAGATGACAGCAGTGACTGCTTTGACTAATCCTGATACCCAATAGGTTGGATACCAAAGTGTCCAAATTTCTATAATATGAGTACTGCCACAAGCTACAATAAATGCACTGAATAGAAGAAAAATCCAATCAAAAGGCAGATCGCGCCTCTTGCGGACAAAGTAGAATAGTGTCGTTGGGATAGAGTAATAAGCTAGTGCAATGAGTGCGTCAGACACTATGTGGAGCAAAACTAAATCAGTTTTCCAGAGATAGCAATGTCCATGGGGGATAAATGGTCCAGAGCTAAACAAATTCACCCATAATTCTGACATATACATTCTAGTTTCGTCATTTGCTAAACAGGTTAGTAGTATACAGCTATAACATAAGCCGCTACATGTAGCGAACTCATGGCAGGATGGTATAGATACTTGTGCATTTATACTAAATTTAAAATACCTCTGTTTGGAATAAGTCAAGAGGTGAAGAAAGCGATCTGCGCTTCTGCTGCGTCCGCTCCGCGAACGCAGCAGCGCTTCGCTATCGCCTCAAATTTTCCTAGCTATCAAACCATAGTACTGGAACGTTGAGTACGTAGACTCTCTATAGCTGTTTGCCTTATATAGCGCCCAGATTAAATTATAAGACCATATAGCAAAACACAGCAGGATTTGTCATTATGTATACTTTTTTAAAAATGAAGTATGTAGATATACTATATCAAGTTTTATCCCATCGGTGTAAGCATAATTTCTTCTTTTTCCCTTAGTAATTTCGACAACCCTGTTCGCACTCGCTCGCGCCGGGTGTAAGCTTCTCCCGGTTTCCATGCGCCGAGAGCGAAGGGATTGATCTGTTCAGTTATGGCGAATGTATTTTTGGCGACCTAAATTCATAGATCTTCTAGATTGCAGATACTTAACAATTTTCTTTTCTGTCTTTAGAGGAAATCGAACAAGCGAATCGTCTCTTTCACGGAGTGATTCAATTGCAAAGTTCTTGAATTTCACTAAAATGCCTACCGCACAATCCGGATAGATTATTTTACGCGGTAGGATGACTTTTGATGCTTCAACATTTTTAATCAAAGATATGCCAGCATAAAATTCTAAAGACTCATCACAAATATTTTTTGTGTTATAAGCAGACTTAAGGATAAAATCATCACCCATATTAGGATGGCTTACCCAAACTTGCCAAAGCTCATTTTTCTCGTTAAATTCGTACCCCAAGACGATGGCTGTGCGGTTTGAGATAACAGACGCCAAATTGTCTAATTTTGAGATCGGCATGGTTGTCACATGAGAAAATTGCTTATTTATTGCCCTGTTGAGTCAGAAATGTGGGTTTCATTTCTGTATCGTTCGTTCAGTTGGTTTTTGGCAATTAGTCTTGTGTTCTTTTGGTGATGAGTGAGTTCTCCTCGCCTGTTGGTTCTCTTTCTTGTCTATACACTTCGTTATAGTAATCTGTCAACCCAAAAATGACGGATGTAGATTGACGCGGAGACACATCGACCACGTTGAAAAACATCCTCTCATTTGCTTTACATTTAAAACGTTATCCTAGACTATAGAAGAAAAATATAGAGCGTTAATAATATTCTTTATACTCATCATATATATTGTTATGGATTTATTATCTCCCACTTCTATTACAAAATTGAGAATCGGCGAAAAAGTTGCAAAAAACACGCCCGACTAAAAATATCTCAAAAATCATGGTTTCGGCTATGTCTATTGAACACTCGACTAGAGTAGAATTCCTAAGCAAATTAAGGATATGAGTCGATTGCAAATTCACTTAGATGATTTGACAGGTAAAAAGATCGCTGACTTTCTCCAGGAACATCTCGAAAACATGAATGAGATTACTCCTCCTGAAAGCGTTCATGCTCTTGATTTAGATGCATTGCGATCGCCCGATATTACTTTTTGGACGGCTTGGGAGGGCGATGAATTACTCGGTTGCGGGGCACTCAAAGAAATAGATTCAAGGAGTGGTGAAGTCAAATCAATGCGTACTGCATTGGCTCACCGTCGTAAGGGTGTCGCCTCAAAGATTCTTGAACACATTATCTTGGAAGCCGAACGGCGTGCTTATGATTGCCTGAATTTGGAAACAGGGGCTTTTCCTGAATTTGCCCCAGCACGAGCCTTGTACACACGGTATGGATTTGAGTATCGAGGTCCATTCGCTGAATATATTGACGACCCAAATAGCGTGTTTATGACGAAAAAACTATAGGATCTGCTTCTCAAATGCAAGCGGGGAGGAGCGCTTCGGAGCGTCAGCCAACAGCGAGGTGGGATTTAGTAATTATGGGTGATTCGACGGACATGATATTAGTAATTATCTTAACCTTATTGCCATTCACCTTGAATAGTAAACGCCGCCCAGTAATAGGGTGCCTTACCTGAGTTCCAGATTTCCAACTGTGCTGCTCGCATTGCCGCCACCGGATTTTGATGTTCTTGTAGCATCTTTTTGTAAAATCTCTGCATGAGAGCGGCTGTTGTCAAATCATTCACACTCCATAAACTTACAACGACACGTTTTGCACCCGCATACATAAAGCCTCTTGTCAAGCCTACCAAGCCTTCTCCCTGGACATTTTTTCCCAATCCGGTTTTGCAGGCGCTCAGGGTAACGAGTTCAACAGGTAAATTGAGGTTGTAGATTTTGTTGAGATTCAGGTTCCCGTCAATATTTTCACCTTTTTCACCGAACTGGGAAAGCACTAATTTTGATAATTGGGGATTCTTTTCTGAGACGCAACCATGAGTAGCAAAATGAACTATTTGATACTGCGATAAATCTGGTTTGACAGAAGTAGTTACAGATGCCGCAAAACCCAAGGCAGAGAAACTTTTTGTTGGATTCGGCTCCAGAGAAAGAATATCCTCGGCTTCCTTTTTGCTATAATCAAGACGGTTAAGGTTGAGACATTCGTCTATTTGATTGTCTAATTCAGAACCTCTGGATTGATTGTGTAGTGGCTGTGGGATATTTTTCAGACGCTCATCGTCTTTGCTAAACACTGGATCGGCAAGTACAGCGATAGTTTTGGGAGCTTGTTTGCGTCCCATGAGTTTATTCCGCAACACTCCAATGCTAGAGGCAGAAGGTAGAGTCAGAATTTCATGTTGTACAAGCAGGGGAGTTAGGGATTTTCCTTTACTGCTGAGTGCTGAATTTTGAATACCTTCAGAGATTGGCAATGCAGTAAACGGAATCGTCTGCAAAGCGCCATCACCAACGACGAGCAAGCGTTTTTGCCGCAGTTGACTAGCCACGGGTGCAAGTACCATTTGGCTCAATTTCATTCCCACGAATGGGATACCCGGAGAATCTTTTTTGTCTAACAGTTCTTTTTTAAAAGCTTGTGCCGCAGCTTCAATATCAGCGCCTTTGGGAAGTTCGTAACTGGTAATACTTTTCTTGCTGACTACCCAGAGAAAACTGTGTTCCTCTCCAAGAGAATATTCTAAAAGCAAGGTATTGTCATCGAGTACAAGTTGTTGAATTTGTGGCAGAGTGAGTACAAGTTTGTCAAATTTCTTACTTTGCGTTAAGGTTGCATATTCAGGACTTTGGACACGAATTTGTGCTTGTACCTCATCAAGCTGAGACTCAAGAGATTCAATAAGTTGTTTGAGATTGTCTAATTGTTTATTTGTATACTGACCTTGAAGCAGTTTAACCTTCTGGAATTCTGCGGCATTTAGCTGCTGTTGCAAGCTACGTTCAAGTTCAACTAATTTGGAATCAACACCTTGACGAATATCAACATTAGCTTCAGCAAGCAATTCCAAGAGATTGCGTGCTCTAGAGCGTTCGTTTATGTGCAGTGAAAGAGCATCATATCCTTTTGATGGGTATTTTTTGTGCAATTGCATCAACAAGTCGATGTAGAATTTATAAATACTCTGTTGAGAGGCAAAGTAAGAGGTACGCAGTTCTTGATTGACAACTTTGGTGCGTAAATCTTCGATAATATTTATTGCTGCTTGAATTGGGGTTAGTGCTTGTTGGAGGTTGCCGCGATCGCGTTCCACAGAAGCGATATTAGAAAGAGTGGTAGCTTGCTGTGCCTTGTCGCCCACAAGCCGCGTCAACCGCAGTGACTGATTGAGGTAGTTGAGAGCTTGTGGCTTGTCGCCTAAAGCTTCGTAAACTTTGCCAATATTGCTAAGGGTGCTACCTTCCGCCATCTTATAGCCTATTTGCTGCGCCAACGAGAGTGATTGTTTGAAGTATTCGAGGGCTTGTTGCTTATTGCCTAAAGTGTTATAGACTAAGCCAATATTATTGAGAGTCGCAACTTCCCCTACCTTATCCCCTACTTGCCGCCTTAAGGGAAGTGCCTGATCGACGAGATATTTGAGGGCTTGTTGCTTGTCGCCCAAATCATTGTAGATTAAGCCAATATTGTTGAGAGTAGTAGCTTCCCCCCTTTTATTATCCACTTGCCGAAACAAAGGTAGTGATTGATTAAAGTATTTGAGGGCTTG
>CALMVQ010000099.1 GCA_937873135.1 uncultured Scytonema sp.
ACCGATTAATCAAGCAATGGGTATCTTCAAGGGCGCTCCCCCCTGAACGGTTACCATCAAATGCCAGTTGCAGTACTTTTAACCATTCCGGCTTTACTTCCAATCCAGAACGTATTTCTCTAGGAGTGTAAATCACACCCTTGATTGCCCACTCAACTTTGGTTAACATTTCATCCATTGGCAAGCTTTTATCTACCACCGTGAAACCACCTTCATGATCACTGATAGCTTGTTTTAGCTGCAATAGAGAGCGTAAATAACTACTCTGCACCACAATATTAAGAGTCGGATAGTGCTGCATAAGCGTTTTGAGTAGTTGAATCCCTGTGTCAGCTCGTGGAGATCTTGCCCTATTTTCTGGGATCACTAAATCAATTACAATCAGATCAATTCTGAGACTTTGTACTTGATTGATTGCTTCAAGTGAAGTTTGTGCTTGAAAAATTTCCGCTTCCGGATACTGCTGTCTCAATATGTTAATAGTTGCATATCTAATTAACTCGTGGTCATCAATGATTAAAATTTTCATCTGATACATATGTATATGGATGGGTTGGTATAATAATCACGGTGTCTTCACAGGGTGAGAAAAAGTGAGGGATAGTCTCTTCTCCCGATCAATCTGCTAAAAAAGTACTTCTTGAGCTATATTCAGTCTCCGCGTGCGAATTGATTATCAAGCTTACCACTCCTTCAACCGCAACAGTTAATGGTAGTTAAGGATATTATCACATGACTCAGGCTGTTTAATACAGCACTTTGCATGATGGCTGATACTCTCTGGTAAACTAAATGGCATAAGAAAATAAATTCCACATATCTACTGAATTTAACTTGTGCCAAATCGATATCGCATGCACACGCGCTCATTTTTCGTTTTTCTTTGTTTGATTAGCTTTACGTGCAGTTTGTGGTTAGGTTTACCAATTTCTTTAGGCGAATTCACAGGAACACACTTGGCAGTAAACGCCCAATCTCCTAACGCCAATCAGTTAGTACAGCAAGGTATTGATCGCTACCAGGCGGTTGATTTTAGAGGAGCAATTGAACGCTGGCAGAAAGCTTTAAATATTTACCAACAAAATAAGAATCGTGCCAATGCAGCAATTGTTCAAGAAAATTTAGCGCGGACATATCAACAACTTGGGCAACCTGAACAGGCTATTCGTCACTGGAATCAAGTTGTTGCCTACTATCATCAAGTGGGGAATTTGCAGTTCTTGGGACGATCGCTAACCGAACAGGCGCAGGCATACAGTAGCTTAGGGCAACCTAAACAGGCGATCGCACTGTTATGTAGTCCCGACAAGGATGGGAATTGCAGCCGTGGAAGTGCTTTGCAAATTGCCCGTGCGACTTCTGATATTACGGGTGAAGTCGCCGCTCGAGGAAGTTTGGGTGATGTAACAAGGCTGATGGGAGATTACGAGTCAGCCATCAAAAATTTGGAACTAAGTCGAGAACTTGCTAAAAAACTCAAGAATCCGGCTATAAACCTCTCAGTCTTAAATAGTTTGGGTAACGCCAAGGTTAGTCTTGCGCGGGTTAAGTATCGCCAAGCAAGTTCGGCTGTACAAAGAGGGGATAGTCTTGAAGCGGAAAAACGAAGATTCCAAGCTCAACACGAGGATGCTTTAGCACTCTCCTACCTGCAAGAAAGTATAGAAATTGCCCGCAGCCAGAAGGATGTACAAAGTGAAATGCGATCGCTTCTGGTGATGATTCCCCTATATTACCGCAAAAATGCAAATGCCCAAGCGGCAAGTAGCTTACAACAAGCAACTTATCTGCTAGAAAGTTTACCAGATAGTCGAGCGCGAGTGTATGCCACCATTGACTTGGTACGGTTACTGCAACCTGTCCCAAAGGTCACATTTACAACGAAGTGTCTCACACCTTCTGTGTTACCACTAGCTGAGTCTCTGCTTAATCAGGCAGTCGCTGTTGCTGAGCGCCTTCAAGATTCTCGTGCGGAGTCCTTTGCATTGGGAGAACTGGGACATACATATGAGTGTAG
Source organism: uncultured Scytonema sp. (assembly GCA_937873135.1). Taxonomy (GTDB): domain Bacteria; phylum Cyanobacteriota; class Cyanobacteriia; order Cyanobacteriales; family Nostocaceae; genus Rhizonema. The sequence goes on from CALMVQ010000099.1 coordinate 2,018, forward strand.
CCAAAAGTACTCACAAGCCTTAAAGATGACGAATAGAGCTATATTCGCGGCTCAACAAGACCTAAAAGCACAGGATAGCTTGTATCTGTGGGAGTGGCAAACAGGACGCATACAGAAAGCGCAAGGAAAAACAGGAGAGACAATTTCTGCTTACAAGCAGTCAATCGAGACTCTAGAATCGATTCGCCGTGACATATTAACGGCAAATAGAGACATTCAATTTGATTTTCGCGACACGATTGAGCCAATTTACCGTGATTTAGTGGCACTTTTGCTGAGTGTTGAGCAACCAGTGCAGACAGCTAACAAATCACTTTCGTTCAAACAAAGCAAGGATAATTTCCGTTTTATCCTCAAAACCATCGACTCGCTAAAACTGGCAGAATTACAAAATTACTTTGGGAATGATTGCATCCTTACGCTTGTTCCACAGGAATTGGACAACCGTAAGGATGCAACAACAGCATTCTTTAACACTATTATTCTGGAAGATAAGACTGCAGTCATATTAAGTCTTCCAAATGGTCAGAAAAAGCTTTCTTGGATTTCTATCAAACGTCAAGAACTTGTTAATAAAATTAATGAATTTCGCCGAGGACTGGAAAGATTTCGGGATGATTACGACACTGCATTAGCTCAGGAAGTTTACGACTGGCTGATTCGTCCTTTTGTCAAAGATTTACATGGGATCGAAACGCTAGTGTTTATCCAAGATGGCATCTTGCAAAGTGTACCGATGGCAGCACTTTATGATGGGGAAAAGAAGCAATTTTTGATACAGCAGTATGCGATCGCCACAACTCCAAGCATTTACCTGACTGACACTCGCTCTTTGAATCGCCAAGATTTCCGAGTACTAGCACTGGGTGTCAGTCAAGCTACCACAGTTGACGGGAAAACATTTCCGCCCCTACCCAATGTTGCCGAGGAAATTACTGAAGTTACTCAGAAGATTAAGGGTAAAAAGTTACTTGATAATGAATTTACAATCTCTCGTTTAAAAACAGAACTTAGCCAGGCAGTTTACTCAATCATCCACGTTGCAACTCATGGCGAGTTTGGGAGCGAACCACAAGATACTTTCATTGTTACAGGTAACAATGAGAAACTTAGCTTCAAAGAACTGGATCGGCAGATTCGGAGCGTTACCCGCAATCAACAGCTATTAGAACTATTAACTTTAACTGCTTGCAAAACAGCCGTCGGGGACGAGCGCTCTACACTAGGATTAGCTGGTGTTGCCGTACAAGCCGGAGCAAAAAGTGTCTTAGCCTCTCTTTGGGCAATTAACGATGCTTCAACCGTACAAATTGTTACTGACTTTTATGCCAAATTGTTCGATGGTTCTTTGGAGGTGCAGCGCGATCGCAACGTGACTAAAGCACAGGCTTTGCACGCTGCACAAACAGCACTTATTGAGGGTAAGCAGTATTCTCACCCCTACTACTGGTCTGGCTTTATTTTAATTGGGAATTGGCTCTGATAATTTTGGATTATTACTCCCGAACCGCTATACATGAAGATCGATTCGGTTTTGGTATTATAGCGGTTCTCAGTTAGATCTCATATGATGTCCTTTAAATCACCCATAATAAAAGAACCCCTCCCCGCAAGCGGGGAGGGGGTGGGGTTCAGTGTCTACGGAAATTACGGTTAATTAACCGGACATGATATCATACACTCGCGCCCTCTCCCAAGTTTAGGGGGTGCCCGTCAGAACGGGGTGAGGGCATTCTGTCTGTGACTAAAACGATAAAAGCTATAGCGATCACAACATGACAAGTGCGATCACACTAAATTGGCAATTCTTACGGACGTTGCTGATAATAGTTTTAGTTTTCAAGAATTATCAGGTATTAAAATGTTGTAAATTATCTCAAATCATTGCTGTTCACTCTAAATGGATTGACAATCTGTAAGGTATTTTTAACTATTAAACCATCTTGCATATCTTCTGAGTAAAGAATACTTGCACCCCCTAAGACAGCACTCGCAACGATGAGGCTATCCCAAAATGAAAGTAAGTATTGAACACGTAATTTCACAGCAGACTGAAGCGTTTCGATAGAAACTGGTAAAATTTCACAATTGAGCGCTAATTCTTCCACTAATATCTGAATTTTGGCGTTATTAAACCCGGCTTTACGGATTAAATTAGAACAAACCTCATTAACCACTTGTGTACTGATTAGGATATTTTGGTAATTTGTGATAGTTGTAGCGATTTGTTGTTTGGGGATAGCATTAGTATCGCGAGGGTTGATAATAAAGCGATACAGCCAAATATTAGAGTCAATAAAGCTCTGTTGAGATTCATCAACGTTCATTGGCTTCAAGTCTTGTCAAAGGCTGAAAATCTTCAATTTTGATTGGATTATCTGTTAATTGAGCAATAAGTCCTTCTTTTGGAAAGTGTTTTGTTGTGGGGCTAAAATGAGATTGTACAATAAGTTTGACGCATTCACCCTCAGCAAGTTGGAGATTTCCAATAGGACGTAAAACGCCATTTTCAAACACAGCTTCACAGTTTTGTTGCTGCATACTCAATCCTTATAATTATCTCTCTCCAATTTTAACCGATGAACAAACCAAGTAGCAATTCGAGTTCAGGTTAGAGTCGGCCCGCTAGATTTAGAAGCTTGTATTACTCTGCGGGAATTATTGCTCTTTCATCACTTTCATCACTCTGAGAAAAGAAAAATCGAAGGCAACTTTTAATTAAACATTAGACAGGAATTGGCAGGACTTACGCAACTGGCACATTTTTAGTCAAACTTTAAGAAGGCAGAAGTACGTTCAAGGCAGCGTGTCCGTCAGGACAAGGCAGCTATGCTGCTATGTATCCCCATAAATAAATTTTAGGGGATTTAATTTGGACGCCGTATTCGCGGATCGCTGCGCCAGAGCGAAATACATCTTTTTTTACCTTTCATAAATAAATTTAGGGGCTTGAAACCCTGTGGCAGAGAGCTTTTTAAAAATTTCTTACCTTCAGCATAGCAGCATAGCAGCATAGCTGCGTTTATCTTCTATCAAATTGCTGGGTGATGCGGCTCATTGTTCTCACTCGCAAGCTGGACTTCCCGCTTTGCCTAGAATTCAGCACATAACAAAACTTTCCTTTTTTGAGTGCGTCAAACAATTCGTTATCCGCTTTCCTTGTCACATATGTGCTGGCATTTCCGGGTAGGCTGCCAGAAAATGTATATTCGTTATTATATTCCTCAACCATATCTTACCCCAAATGTGATGAGAAGTACTGACGGTATAAGTCACAACTAGGAATGCAATCATTGCGAATAATTTTGATTAGCCCCAAACTATGCAGTTTGAACATAATTTCGGGATTAAGTTGAACGGGTTCAACAGCGATCGCTACTTCTTTATATGCTGGCTCTAACTGAGAATCATCTTGCAAACACCTCAGTTGTTGTCGCAGATGATGGCTAAAGATTCCCTCTTCTGTCGGTGCGAGTGTCAGTAGTTCCTCTAAGGAAATTTCCTGACTTTTAAGATTGGTGAGGGCAACTTGCATTAGATAGGGATGTCCCCCTACCAACGTCATCAGCTTAATTATACCTTGTTCTCCCAACTGAATATCTACGGTAAATCTCCCTCTTTCAAGCCCCTGGCTATAAGCCAGGGGTCAGTGACAGACATATAGTTGGTAGAAACTGGGCTTGTCTGTGTAAGTTATAAAATCGAACACGACATACTTAATTATTTAACGTAGAATAAGAAAATAAATTAACACTTATTTATAACACTCAATGACTTACGGCTAAAAACCGTAGATGTTAAATCGTATGGAGCATGGAGAATCACGGCAGTTAAAACTGCCTGAGTCGTATTTCCTCTCAGGGCTAAAGCCTCTGAGTTTCCACACTTACCTCAAACCCTCTATGAAGGTTAGATTAAAAAAGACCTGGGTGCCAATAGTTCTGCTGCTATTTGTCTGCTTTATTGTTTGGATATATGTTACGACAGGCGTACTACAAAGTAAGCCGATAGTATCAAAGTCACACGGTTCTGTCTGGAGTCAATATCCATACCCCAAAATTAAGTTGACAAAAGAGCAACAAAGTAGTATTTACAGTTCAGCTATGGTTCATGGAAGTTTGGCAAAATATCAACCCAAATATAAGGTTGTTTGGGTTGATCCAAGCAATTATGGAGAACGGTATCCCAAAGATATTTATGGTAAACCTGTTAAAAATCAACCCGTTATAGTGCTTCACGAAACAGATGCTTCTACGTCTAGTGTCATAAATTTTTTTCAAACTCCTCATCAGGATGAATCTGTTCAAGCAAGTTACCATACCTTGATTCAGTCAGACGGAACTGTTGTTTATCTTGTCCCCCCGGAAAAGCGAGCCTTTGGTGCTGCGAATTCGGTGTTTGATGGCATTAAAGGAGCGGAGACTATCAAGACAAATCCTCATCTTGCTCCATCTGTGAATAACTTTGCATATCACATCTCTTTAGAGACGCCGCGTGAAGGTTATATGAATAATAACCCTACTCATCGTGGTTATACTGAAGCTCAATATTATTCTCTTGCTTGGTTAATTTCTCAACTTCATGTTCCAGACGAAAGAATTACCACCCACAGATTAGTAGATCGCTCTGGTCAAAAAATTGACCCTAGAAGTTTTGATGTCAGTAAATTCTTAGACTTCCTGCATACATATCCCTGGATAAATACTCTCAATCAAATCAAATAGACACCAAGAAAAATGATATAAACCACATTTTACACTTCAAATAGTAGTATAAAAAAATACACATATGAAAAACCAAAAATTATAATTTTGACACTCGTATCACCATGACTAAGTATTTGCGGATGATACTATTTTACAAAAACTTGTCAGAAGAGAGATCACGAGCATGTATTCTGTCGATTTCTACTACGTCTACTACGTCCGCATTGCCTTCAACCAAATGAATTAGTTTTAGTCGCTCAGATCTCTCACATAAGGGCGATCCATTCCTTAGCGTCAAGACTATAGAATAGCCTTGCTAATTGTCAAAAAATTCTCCACTATCCACATAGAAAATAGAGTAGCGAAAATGACAGATTCTCCAGATATCAATGAGAAAATTCAGAAACTGCGTGAACTCATCAAAGATATTGACATTGGAATGCTCACCACTATCGATGATGATGGAAGTTTGCGTAGCCGCCCGATGTCAACCAACTCTTACGTGGATTCTGATAGCAATCTCTGGTTTTTCATCTACGGAAGTTCTCACAAAGTGACTGAAGTTGAGCAACATGAGCGAGTTAACGTGAGTTTCTCAGATCCCCACAAGCAGCAATACGTTTCTGTGTCTGGGAAAGGTGAACTGGTGCGCGATCGCAACAAAATCCAATCCTTGTGGAAACCAGAACTTCAAGCTTGGTTTCCTCAAGGATTGGATGAACCGGATATTGCTTTACTGAAAGTGAATGTAGAAAAGGCTGAATACTGGGATGCGCCCTCAGGCTTTGTCGCTCATGCAATTGGTTTTGTGAAGGGTATGACTACAGGCGAAAAACCTAGTGTTGGTGAAAACGAAAAATTGAATTTGAGCTAAGTACAGGGAATAAGGAGTGAGGAGACAGGAGTCAGGAATTAAGAGTAATTTTTCTTCCCCTCCTCAAGCACTCCTCCCCCTACTTCCCCTCCTTAAACTAAAAAACTCACCAATTTCAACTATGCCTCTTGACTTTTCCCCTTTATGGATATCCTTGAAAGTCTCGTTGCTTGCTACATTTGTGACTTTCTTCTTTGGTATTGCGGCGGCTTATTGGATGTTGGGGTATCGAGGTAAAGGGAAATCGCTCATTGAGGGAATTTTTGTTTCTCCCCTGATTTTGCCTCCCACTGTTGTTGGTTTCTTGCTGCTGCTGCTGTTTGGCAAAAATGGCCCTGTGGGAAAACTCACCGAACCTGTGAATTTCAGCATTGTCTTCACTTGGTATGGTGCGGCGATCGCTGCTACAGTCGTGTCTTTTCCACTAATGTATAAAACAGCACAAGCAGCTTTTGAGCAGATTGATCGAAATGTTCTACAAGTAGCGAGAACCTTAGGCGCTTCGGAATTAACAATTTTTTGGCGAATTACTTTACCCCTAGCCTTTCCGGGAATTTTAGCAGCAACGACTCTCGCTTTTGCGCGTGCCCTTGGTGAATTCGGTGCAACCTTGATGTTAGCAGGTAATATCCCCGGACAAACCCAGACGATCCCAATGGCGATCTATTTTGCAGTGGAAGCTGGAGATATGAACGAAGCATGGTTCTGGGCAATAGCGATCATTGTTATTTCCCTATCCGGAATTGTTGCAGTCAACGTTTGGCAGGAAGTGCGGCAGAAGACAAGGGACAGGGGAGAGGGGGAGACAACCAGAGAGGGGGAGGAACGTCCATTATCTCCCCAACCTTCTCCCCCACTGCCCACTTCCTCTGGATTGTTTGTTGATATTGAAAAAGAACTTGCTGGCTTTAAGTTGAAAGTTGCTTTCAGCAGTGATGAGCAACCTTTGGGATTTTTAGGAGGATCAGGGGCTGGCAAGAGTATGATTCTACGCTGTATTGCCGGGATAGAAACACCGACAAAAGGTCGCATTGTCTTAAATAAACGGGTGTTATTTGATTCCGAACAAAAAATTAATCTACCTCCAAGAAATCGTCGTATTGGATTTTTAGTACAGAATTATGCCCTCTTTCCTCACATGAGTGTCGCTCAAAATATTGCTTTTGGTTTACCAAAAGGACTATCAGCTGTAGCCATCCGCCAAGAGGTAGAAACTCAACTGATAGCAGTGCAGTTGCAGGGGCTTGCAAATCGCTATCCGCATCAACTTTCTGGGGGGCAACAGCAACGGGTAGCCTTAGCAAGAGCATTAGCAAGTCAACCGCAAGCACTACTCCTGGATGAGCCGTTTTCAGCATTAGATACTTACTTACGCAGCCAGTTGACGCAGCAAATGTTGGAAACGTTAGCTTCATACCGTGGTGTCACTCTATTTGTCACGCACGATATGGAAGAGGCTTATCGTTTTTGCCCAAATTTATTGGTTATGCAGCAAGGACTGGCAGTTCAATATGGTTCCAAACACGATATTTTTGAGTTCCCTGCCACCTTGAGTGTTGCTCAATTAACGGGGTGCAAGAATTTCTCGCGTATTGTTTTCAATTCATCCCAACAGGTGGAGGCGATCAACTGGGGTTGTACTCTGCAAGTTGTTGAAACTGTCTCCGACGCTATCTCACTTGTGGGAATTCGTGCCCATCAACTGATCTTTACTGACGACTTATCTGGTGAAAACACCTTTCCTTGCTGGCTAGTGAAGACAATAGAAACTCCGCATCGCATGACTCTTTTTCTGAAGCTTCACCATCCATCTATCAATTCCAGTGATTACCACCTACAGGCAGAGGTGTTTAAGGAAAAGTGGGCAATCCTTAAAGACAAACCTTTGCCGTGGCATGTTCGTTTAGATCCCCTGCGGCTGATTTTGATGAACTGAGTGTGAGTGGTGTGATGTTGAATTAGAACTTGAGTTTTAAAATGAAGTTGACACTTAACTAGCGAGGTAAAAAATGACAGCGCAACTTCCTATTGAAATTGAAATTAATCCAATGGTGTTGAAATTTCATCCCGTTATCACTATGACGGATGATCAGTTATTTGATTTTTGCCAGCTAAATCAGGATTTTCGCATCGAACGTAATACGACTGGAGAAATTGTAATAATGTCCCCCACGGGTTCGCAAACCGATGAACGTAACTTTGACTTGATAGGGCAATTATGGGTATGGACAAAGCAAGATGGTATGGGTGTGGGGTTCGGTTCAAGTGGTGGGTTTACATTACCATCTGGTGCAGTGCGTTCCCCGGATGCTGCTTGGATTAAAAAAACAGATTGGGAAGCAATTCCTCTAGAACAACGTCAAAAATTCGCTCCTATTTGTCCGGAATTTGTAATTGAATTGCGATCGCAATCCGATAGTTTGAAGGAATTGAAAACCAAGATGGAGGAGTATATCAAAAATGGTACTCGCTTGGGTTGGTTAATTGATCGCGTTGGGTGCAAGGTTTATATTTACCGTCCCGATACTGCGATTGAAGAGTTGGATAATCCGACTACGTTAAGTGGAGAGAATATTTTACGTGGCTTTGTGTTGGATTTAAGTGAAATTTGGTAAATAATATTCGGTTTACGCAAAAATTCATACCTCTTGCCAATCTTAGAATTTTGCCTATTCCTCTCCCACCGCTTAACATTGCAGCAGCTCGCCCATATCTAGTTTTATGATATAAGTGCTGTGGCATGTTTGTTTAGATCCCCTGCAGCTGATTTTAATGAAATGATTGAGACGTTGAATTAGAAGTTGCCAGGGTTGTCATCAACTGCTAGAGCGTCGTTAGAGGTGCGAGAAACGATTCTGAAAGGCAAGTCGTATTGAGACATGATGATTTTTTCTACTTTTGTAACGAATTCAATCATTATTAACTCATCTTATACATCTCTCACCTTTACCAAGACATAATCTCAAACACCTATTTGTTATGCTGGAAAAGTAAAGATTCCGGGCTTCCCTATGAACCTAATTAATCGGCAATATACGGGTTTTCTGAAATTTCTAGGGTAACTATCACCCCAAGACAATTACATCCTTGTTCAGCGTACTTGCACCATTATTTATTTATGAAAATAAAAAAAGATGTATTACCTTGACACCTAGCGCAAGTTTCAAGGTAATACATCTTTTTATATATTCCATAATGCGCGTTGGGGGCTTCAAAGCATTTTTTCTATTTCTTTATGAATGCCTTTTAACTTTTGGTTTGTTCGACGAACTTGTGATGTGAAAGTAGCAAATTATGGATTATAATAAATGCATATAGCGACAACGCTACACGTTGCGAGGCAACCAATATGGATGCTTATGAAGTTGTGAGGCTATATGCAGCCGGGGAAAGAAATTTTAGAGAGGCAGACTTGAGAGGAATAAGTTTAGCTAAAGCAAATTTGAGTGGGGTAGATTTGACTGGGGCACATTTGAACAATGCAGATTTGAGCAACTCAGATCTAAGCAGGGCTAATCTAAACTGGGCTGGACTCAAAGGAGCCAATCTAAGCAAGGCTAATCTAAGGGGGGCAAAAATGCCTGATGGGAGAATGCACAACGATTGCTTAGAGTCTGCCAATTATTTTGGTTAATACCTGACAATAAAAAATTCAAGATTTAAGACAGTTTCATGCCTAGGATTTAAACCCCGATTGAAACATTCATCTTCGTGTAGATCAGAGTGGTATTAAACCCTTTAATTCAAAATTAATTTTGAATTAAGAATTTTGAATTGATAAAGCTGAGTGAGGACGCGAATCGCTACGGCGATCGCGACTCAATTCTTTAGAGACAGAAGTGCCATTCGGGTGAGAAACTGCACCGTTTGTGTTTGCCCTGAGTTCGCAGTGCAAACAATTTAATCGTTTTAGTTAGACCAAATTTAATTTCAGGAGTTTGTTAATGAGTATTATCAAGAAGATGATTGTGAATGCAGATGCCGAGGTTCGCTATCTTAGCCCTGGAGAACTGGAGCAGATCAAGATCTTTGCTAGCAGCAGTGAGCGCCGTCTACGCCTTGTGCAAGCTTTAACTCTCTCGCGCGAGCGCATTATTAAGCAAGCTGGAAATCAACTGTTTCAAAAGCGTCCAAGCCTTGTTTCTCCAGGTGGCAATGCCTACGGCAAAGAGATGACTGCCACCTGCCTGCGGGATATGGATTACTACCTGCGCTTGATCACTTACAGTGTTGCGGCTGGAGATGCTACGCCAATTCAAGAGATCGGGAGCGTTGGTGTTCACCAAATGTACAGATCCCTCGGCACCCCAATTGACGCCGTTGCCGAAAGTGTCCGTGCCATGAAGAACATCGCTAGCTCAATGTTATCTGGAGAAGATCAGAGCGAAGTTGGCACTTACTTCGACTACCTAATTAATGCTCTCGAGTAGGCAGACAACAGGAATCACTTTACCAGAGCGATCGCGCCTAAATTCTGGAGATGGGGTGGGGTTTGAGGACTGTTGACTCAAACCACTCGATCTGAGTTTACGGAGACTGATTGAACTTCAAGTTGCTTTTCGACAATTCCTCTGGTATTCATTTTGCTGAGGAATTAGTTACTTTTGCGTCTCTAAATAGTCCTAAGTAAATCGACACCGAAAAATCAAATTTTTCTTTTTCTTTATAAGTGCCTTTTAACTTTTAAATGAGTGCCAAGTTCTGTGATGTGATTTTTCGTTTGCGGTCTATTCCCGCAATTAAGCAAAATTGGTGTCACCGATTTTACAGTCCCATTGTCGGGTAAGGTGTTGCAACTGCTGGAATGCTTACTAGTGCAGGCTGGCTGAAATAACTTACCAGTAAATTTCAAACCAAAAGCTTGATATATAAGGATTTCATTATGAGTGCCTTTTGACTTTTGACTTTTGCCTTGTTGCACTACGTATATTTTTTTGCAGTTTTGACCCTTCTTTTTTAAGAATTTGTGAGAAATTCGGGTACTGCCCAAGGATGTTTGATTTCCTGTCTGCGGGATGTTGTGCAAGTTCAGGCGGAAGTTTACTATGTAATCACTGACATAAATTCAAAAAAATCCCCGCGCTCTCGCCTGTTCATTAGCTCGAAAAATTCATATTTATAAAATTACGCCAAAGCGAAAATTGAAAAACGCCCGCAATTTGAGAGATTAATTCAACCTTAAGAGCCTTGTTGAACAGCTGCTACTTAAACTCGTGTAAATACAGAAGCCCGTAAGTAAATTAACCTAAAACACAACCCTTAGCTGCCAAACCACTATAGTGTTAGACTTTATCCTATGACCAGCGAGCAATCCTCTGAGCAACCGATATCTGAATCTACCGCGTTTGAAGCGAAGGACATAGAGCAGCAAGATAATACAGATGCTTTATTTCCCATAGTTGGCATTGCCTCCTCTGCAGGCGGATTAGAGGCATTTATGGAGTTACTCAAGCATTTGCTTCCCGATACAGGGATGGCATTTGTGCTGATTCAACACTTAGACCCTAACCACAAGAGTCTGTTGAGCCAGATTCTGGCGAGAAAAACTCAAATGCCTGTCAGTGAAGTGCTTGACGGCGTGACTGTGGAACAAAACTCTGTTTACATCATTCCGCCTAATACCAAGATGATGTTGTCTGGTGGGGTGTTGCAACTCACGCCGCGAGAGAAAGTTCAGGGGAAATATATGCCGGCTGATGCGTTCTTTACTTCATTGGCAGCGGATCGAGGGCGCAAAGCCATCGCAGTGGTTTTATCTGGGGGGGATGGAGACGGTTCACAAGGGATCAAGGCAATCAAGGCAGCTGGAGGCGTGACTTTTGCTCAGTGTGAAGACACGGCAAAATTCGATAGTATGCCCAATACCGCTGTTGCCACAGGGAATGTCGATTTTGTTCTGCCGCCTCAAAAAATTGCGGAGGAACTGGCGAACCTCAGTCGCAATCCTCTTCTTTCTGACTTACTGCCGCTCATAAAGGTAGAGAAATTGCCCCAACAGGGAGATGCCCTAGCGACTATTTTTGTGTTATTGCGCTCGGCAACTGGCATTGACTTCAGCCACTACAAGCCCAACACGCTTGAGCGCCGAATTCAGCGACGAATGCTGTTGTACAAACTAGAACGTTTAGAGGATTATGCCCAGTATTTGCAAGAGAATCCGGGTGAAGTCAAGGCGCTCTCTGAAGAAATTCTGATCCACGTCACCCATTTTTTCCGCGACGCCGAAGCATTTCAACTGTTGCCTGAGCGAGTCTTTCCCACGATCATGCGATCCAACTCGGCAATGCCGATTCGGATTTGGGTGGCGGGGTGTTCGACGGGCGAGGAGGTGTATTCGATCGTCATCTCCTTGCTGGAGTTTTTGTCGGATAAAGTCACCCAGCCGCCGATCCAGATTTTTGCCACAGACATTAGCGATCGGGCAATTGACAAAGCTCGCTCAGGCATTTATTCCGAGAATCAAATGGTGGATGTCTCACCAGAGCGCCGCCGCAGATTCTTTAATCCCATTGAGGGCGGTGGGTATCAAATTAACAAAGCTGTCCGCGAACTGTGTGTGTTTGCCCGACAAGACTTGGGCAGTGACCCCCCTTTTTCCAACATAGATCTCATTAGCTGTCGGAATGTACTGATTTACTTGGACGAAACTTTACAAAAACGGATACTGCCCATCTTTCATTACAGTCTCAACCCAACTGGCTTTCTGCTGCTAGGGACTTCAGAAAGCATAAGTAATTATGCGGATTTGTTTACTATAGTTGATAGAAAGTATAAAATCTATGCCAAGAAGCTAACTGCAAGTCGCAGAATTTTTTCGTTCGTTAGCAGCAACTATCCAATCGCAAAACTGGACGAACCTAAGCCTCGGAATGAGAATCCATCTCCTAAGTCTGACTTGGAGAGAAAAACTGACCAACTGATTTTGAATCGCTATGCTCCAGTGGGCGTGGTGATCGACAACTTGATGGACGTGGTGCAATTTCGGGGAGAAATCAATCTCTACCTAAAATTTGCACCAGGGAAAGCAAGTCTTAACTTATTCAAAATAGTGCACTCAAGCTTGCTCGTCGAGCTACGCGCCACAATTTATCAGGCACAACGGCAAAAAATTCTCGTCAGAAAGGAAGGGTTACTCCTTGAATTCGGCGAGATTTCCAGAATCATCAATCTTGAGGTGATTCCATTCGAGCCAGTCTCTGGCTCTGAACCCTACTTTCTAGTTTTATTTGAAGAAGCTCCACCCAGGGTTAGCAACCTGAGCACGCTTAATCCAGAAAGCCAAGATCAGGGAGACGTAGAGGATGAGATTGTTCGGCTCAAGCAGGAACTCGCAGCCGCAAACCAAGAGCGGGCTGCGACTCAAGAGTATCTGCAAGCGCTGATCCTTGAACAGGAGCAGATCAATCAAGATCTCAAAATTGCTAATGAAGAAATCCTGTCGAGTAATGAAGAGTTGCAAAGCACCAATGAGGAGCTAGAAACTGCCAAAGAAGAGATTCAGGCAACCAACGAAGAACTCAACACAACCAATGAAGAACTTCGCTCTCGTAATCAGGAATTACACCAAGTTAACAACGATCTCACGAATTTGCTTGCCAGTATCAATATCCCAATTTTGATGTTGACTTCGGACTCACGCATTCGACGTTTCACGCCAATGGCGCAGCGGCTGTTCAATTTCATTCCCGCTGATGCGGGAAGACCGCTGAGCGACATCAGAACCAATCTGAATATTCCCAACTTAGAACTGCTCATTTTGGAAGTCCTTGACACACTTAGCATCAAAGAATTAGAAGTCCAAACTCAGGGGGGACATTGGTACAACCTCCGCATCCGTCCTTATCGCACCACAGAAAACCACATTGACGGTGTCGTGTTGGTGTTGATAGATATTGATAGTCTTAAACGCAGTGCAGCAACGTTAGAACAAGCGCGGAATTACGCTGAAGGGATTGTGGAGACGGTACAAATGCCATTAATCGTGCTTGATTCTGATTTGCGGGTGAACAAAGCCAATAGCTCGTTTTATGAAACGTTTCAGGTTTCACCCGAAAAGACAACGCAATCTCTGATTTTTGAATTAGGGAACGGTCAGTGGAACCTGCCCGGACTAAGATCGCTCCTAGAAGACATTCTCGCCAACGATACCAATATTCAAAACTTGGAGGTTGAGCAATCTTTTGAGCGGCTTGGGCAGAAAACCATGCTGCTCAATGCTTGGAAAATTATTCAACAGGGAGATGCTCAAATGATTTTGCTGGCGATTGAAGATATCACCGAGCGAAAGCAGTTTGAGTTAGAGCGATCGCATCTGCTAGCACAGGAGCAGTTAGCTCGTCAAGAGGCGGTTGACGCCAACCGAGCTAAAGATCAATTCCTATCGAACCTCTCTCATGAACTTCGTAACCCCCTCAATGCAATACTGGGCTGGGCGCAACTGGTGAGCAAGAGCAATCTAGATTCTTCAACACTCACTCGTGCTTGGGAGACGGTGAAAAGGAATGCTCAGGTGCAAGCTCAGTTAATCGATGATCTGCTGGATGTTTCACGGATTACGAATGGAAAGTTTCATTTAAACACTTGTTTGCTCGATCTGGTCTCGGTAGTGGATGCCGCAATTGAATCTATCCAATTATCCGCAGAGGCGAAAAGCATTCAAATTGTTTCGCACTCCTCCTCGGCGACGGTTCTCGGAGATGAGGATCGCTTACAGCAAGTTATGTGGAATTTATTATCTAACGCCATTAAGTTCACGGAATCCGGTGGCAGAGTGGAAATCACGCTCCTCCCTGTATCGAATGACGCTCAGATTCGAGTCAGTGACACAGGAATAGGTATCAGGGCAGACTTGCTACCACATGTGTTTGATCGCTTCCGCCAAGGAGATTCTAGCAGCACTAAAGCGACTCAAGGACTTGGATTAGGTTTGTCAATTGTTCGTCATATTGTAGAACTTCACGGTGGAACAGTTCAAGCACAGAGTTTAGGTGAGGGACTTGGAACCACGATCACCGTGAGGCTGCCTCTGCACTCAATGCCCCAGGAGATTACACAGACAAGTTCTTTAGAGCCGAGTGCCTTGAAAGAGCCTGTGGATACATTAAGTGGTGAGATTCCATCGCTTGAAGGCTTGTGCATCCTGGCTGTAGATGATGAAGCGGATAGCCGCGAGCTGATAAAGTCGATGTTAGAAAACTTCGGGGCTGAAGTGGTGATCGTTGCATCGGCAAGGGAAGCGATCGCGGCTCTAACTGAATCTCCTGACAGATATGATGTGCTTCTAGCAGATATTGGGATGCCAGATGAAGATGGTTACTCCCTGATTCGTCAGGTGAGAGCGCTTGACGCTCAAGCTGGGGGACAAATTCCGGCAGTGGCAATCACTGCCTATGTCAGCGCTCAAGAGCGGGAAAGGGCAATTTCTTCTGGGTTTCAAATGCATATGGCTAAACCGATTAACCCGAATCAATTGGTGAGGATGATTGCTTCCTTGAGTGGACTCGAACAGAGATAAATGATGGCATCATGTGTATCTTTGAGTCAAATCATTTCTCCCAAAATTGGAATTCAAAGACATGAAATTTTAGTTAACACCAACGCTCTGCGTGCAGTTTGACAGAACGTACAGTAATATCGTAACTGTCTCGCAGTACTATAGATTCGGAGATTTGCAAAAACTTTGTTATAATTATTTACATGACAAACAACTTAGATCTCAACTCTCCGGAGCTATTCGCACCCATTGTTTTTCGAGCTGACTTCAACAGCTTTAAGAATATCAATGCGACTCAAGCATGGTCACTGTTCTTTACAGGTGGCAAAGAAGACAAGACATTAGGCTTCAATCCACAAGTTGGTCTTTTCTATACCTACATCTTGCTAGCAATTGTGTCCTCAGGGGTTGCTGGAACTTTAGTGTTCCAGAATTTATTTGCTTAATTGTGTCGGGCTAATCAATACTAGGCTTTTCCCCAAATCTCTAATGACTGGCTGGTGTTTCAGTCACTCTTCAATCCCCTGCGTGTCTGCAAACTAGCTGAGTTGGCTTTGGGTGTTCCCTGCCTAACGAAAAAATGGTTAGGGAATGACTCAAAAAGGGTCAAATAAAAAACACCGAATCATTTATCGGTTCTTGTCCAATTTTGGTGATCAACACGGAAACGTGTTTTAAGGCAGAGGCCAGGAGGCAGCTATGCTGAAGTTTTGTAACCGTTGTACAGTAGTAATTTTGGACATTTTCCTTCCTTTCCCATCTGCCATCTGCCTTACCCCAACCAAGATCACCAAAAGTTGCCAAGAACCCATTTATCTAGCAAATGTTTCAGCGCTTCACGAGAGTCAAAGAAAATTTTGACAAAAAGCCACGAAAGTGGTGTAAAAAATCAATCATAGCAGTGGAGATCGACTTTTATGCCTAAAGTAACCGCTCAAGGAAAAACCTTTGAATGCCCTCAAGGGGCTAATTTACGTCAAGTGCTGCTCGATAATGGGGTTGACCTCTACAACGGAGTCACCAAGAGCGTCAACTGCCACGGACTCGGGACTTGTGGCACTTGTGCAGTCCAAGTGGAAGGATCTGTTTCGGAACCTGAATGGCGCGAGCGCACTCGGCGATCACTGCCTCCCCATTCTCTGAAGCAGAACCGCCGACTAGCTTGCCAAACTCAGGTTTTAGGGGATGTTAAAGTGACAAAATTTGATGGCGCTTGGGGGCAGGGAACTCAAACTGTCTGGACACCGAAGGGCTAGTACCGCGTCTCTACGAGACGCTGCTTGTCACGCTTGCTTCTCCGAAGGAGTACGCGGAATTCGCTCATTCAAAATGCTTGTAATGCTTCAGAAGTTGACGATTAACCCCACCTAGAACAAAATTTCTCTCACGCCCTAGGCCGATTTCTGTTTCCTGGGCATTTTTTTCTCTGGAGGTGCCTTAGCATGACACCTCGCTGTTAGAAATCATGTTTGAGCAAGCGTTTGAATAGGGTATAAGTTGTATGTTTTGTACTAAAAAAAACAAATTATTACAAGAAAGAAGCAAGCGGATAGCTCAAAATCTGCTTTAAATCTGCTTTAGAGAGTAATTATATTTTTATCTCTCAAAATAACAATATTTATTTTTCAAAAATAGATACAAAGATAGATAAAGAAATCTTTTTTTCAATAGATAATTAAATCAAATTGAGCCAAATCATTTTCTAAACGTAACTACTGAAGGACTTGACCTCGATATACTGGTCGATTTATTCTTCTACGAGCATAGTGGACTGGTAGAAGGGTAGGAAGTCTATGTAGGTAATATTTGGTGAGAAAGAGCGCTCGCTCTTTTCAAGTTTCTGCCTCAAACAAATCTGCCACGGGGGTTGTCAAATTCTGAATTAGGAATTTTGAATTGTTTACTACAGGGACTTGGATCTCATTCCCTAATCCCTGTAATAGTAATTTACAGATATCAGTATACACATCTTTACGTGCTGTTGATTGTACATTCAGTAAACCAAGTTTTCCTGCGCTAAGGAATATTGCAATTTCAATTTTATGTTCCAAACACTGTATATTCTGATTCAAGCTTTACAACCTGCGTTAACGCCTGTTTGTTTTATAACTGCTTGGGTGGTTGTCGGACTTTTTTTGTGGACTATCTGGACATCTGTACGCGATGGCATGACTTACGTGAAGCGCAGGCATCAAATTCCGTGTTCGGGGTGTCAATTTTTTACAGATAACAATTATCTCAAATGTACAGTGCGTCCTGCTTCTGCTCTCACTGAAGACGCAATCAATTGCTCTGATTTTTGTCCTAAGGATATGAGAAAAACCCCAACCGAGAGCCTGGTAAAAATTTTCACACATGTGAAGAATAAGAGTTTCTAAGAGTCTGTAATCTATTGAGAATAAGTTTTAATTTTTAGAGAATTCATAATAATTTTTTATAATTAAAGGCTGTTTGAATAGGTGTACTTAACTCTGTAGCTATTTTGTTAAAAGTCTTACTAGATTATGACTTACGCAAAGTTAGCAATAGCGGGTAATAGCAGTTACTTAAAAAGTCACAAAAAAACTGCTGCCTGCAAGCACAGTTAAGTAGGTTGGCACAAATGAATAAAGGTTTGTAGTTGCGCTTCAGCGCTGATATCTAGGGCGAGATCAGCGCAAGTACGAGCCTTTACATAAATTCATCTAGTTTAGTTTTTTTGTGTTGTGTCGATCTACTTAATACTTTTTAAAGCGTTGAAATTAGTTAGATCAAGGAGTTCGATTTATGTCTAAAGAAATGTGTTGGATACCTATGCTTGGTAGCGATGGACAAAAACTCTTGCACTTAAGAACCGCCCCTAACCAACCATGGCAATCCTATAAATCTTTTCCGCAAGCTGTTCCAGATTACGTTATACCAGGAGGTTCTAAGGGCTGGGCAACAAGAGCAAAAACTATTACGGGAAGGCTGGACTGTGATCCCAACTATATAGGCAAATGCAAGTTTGTTTTTCCTGGAACAGAAGACTGCTGAAAAAGTAAGTAAAATTTAATTTATTGAACTGCTATGCCTACTGATCTTGTGCCAAACAATCGCTGTGAATCGATTAAAAATAGTCAAACTGTAGAAGTTTCTCTTTTATTAGAGAACATTAAAAATAGTATTTGGATATTGGGTATTCCATCCTGGCTTTTCGGAGTTACAGATAGAGGTGTGACTGCATTTGCTGACGGCCATTTATCTATCGTGGAACTTATAAACATTTTTACAGCCTCTTTCTTCTTTGCAAGTTGGCTCTTTTTGAAGCCAGAGAACAACTTGAAGAATGATGATGCAGGCATTCAAAGCTACCAAACTTATTTAAATTATGATCGCCTGGATGCAGATCTATGTATAACGAAAGCCAGAATGTTTGAGTTGCAAGAGCAACATATGATCGGTCAAGCATATATTTTGCCTTTTCCCTATCTCTGCCAAATCTATCATTTATTAAACTTAAAACATTTAGAAACTGTTCACGGTTTTAGTCTAAATAGTTTAAAAGTTGTTGCCGTCAGTCATTGTCAGGTTACAGCCAATGGGGGAGAGCTAAAATTTCAAACAATCTTAGCTCTACCAATTAATGTTCTCAGAATTTGGAGGCAACCAATAGTCGAAGTGCAATTAATATTGCATAGTCCTTTTACTATTGAACTTAGTCTTCCAGTGTATAATAATAAAAAAATAACTGTAATATTTAATGTTGTTCCTTTAAGCAGTAACACGCACAAGTTTTTTATAGATATTTACACTGACCTAAAGTGGCCCAAGCCAGTATTGCAAATCATTCTGCATTTTGCCTCTTGTTTGACACTTTATGAAGATTTTCCCTATTTACGTAGACTCACCGGAAGAAATATAGACCGTTTAGTCAACTTAAATAGGGTTTCAAATCACGAAACAATGTGGCTTTTTAGAAGATTCTCTGAACTATACGGTTCCACCATAGAACAGAATAACGATTTAAGGTTATTGAGTAGCTTTGAAGACAGATAAGCATCTACTCACCTAGCTTTTACCATCATCACTCAATACAGGGTTTAGAGACGCTCGATTTGTTGCAACGCCGCTTGACATACTACTGTCAAAGGTCATGTTTGAATAAACGTTTAAAATATGTATAACTTGTCTGAATTGCACCTAAAACATTCAAAAGTTACAGATGATATTTGACATGTTTACTTAAAAAGATAGAAAACATGTTTGATTTCTTTTAAGAAAATAAAAAGTATCAAATATGAATTGAGGAGTCGAAAGCATGACTGCAACCTTGATGAGGGTGCCTAAGTTTCGCAATACCCAATGGGTGAGCTTTATTGGCGGAGAAGGAATTGTCCGCAGCTATAAACCTGAAGAAGGCACATGGATGTATCTCATTGAGATGGCATTAGGGCTAGAGCCTGACTTTGGCAGAGTTGGTGCAGAAACCAAGATACTCCTCACCGAGGCAGATTTGCGGCATTCCTCTAATCAGCTAGCTGACTTCATACAGGGTTGATGTAAATACAAACACTCAAGCATTTTTAAGGAAGATTTGTGACAGTTCAATCACTTAGCCCTGCTCCAACGGGTAGCAAAGCACTCGTATTGAGTAAGAGAAATGTAGCCTTCTTTGGTACCGTTCATGCTCTTTCCCTGCTTGCTCCCTGGTATTTTTCCTGGTCAGCACTGGGTGTTGCGATCGCGCTCCATTGGTTGCTGGGCAGCATCGGTATTTGTTTAGGCTATCATCGCTTACTGACGCACCGTAGTTTTCAAGTCCCTCTAGCGTTAGAGTATGCCTTTGCGCTTTTAGGCTCATTAGCCTTGCAAGGTGGTCCGATCTTTTGGGTGGCGGGACATCGTTTACACCATGCTTTTACCGAAGATGTAGACAAAGATCCTTACTCTGCCCGTCGTGGTTTCTGGTGGAGCCACATCCTTTGGATTCTTTACCCTCGCGCTGAATTTTTTGCTACCGAGACCTATCGTAAATATGCTCCCAACTTGGCAGGCGATCCGTTTTACTCTTGGCTTGATCGCTACTTCCTACTGCTGCAACTCCCGTTAGGAGTTTTACTGTATGCACTAGGTGGCTGGTCGTTTGTAGTCTATGGGGTGTTTGTCAGAATAGTTTTACTCTGGCACACGACTTGGTTAATCAACTCAGCGACGCATTTGACCGGGAATCGAACATTTGAGACCGAAGATGGCTCTCGTAATCTTTGGTGGGCAGCACTCCTAACCTTTGGCGAAGGCTGGCACAACAACCACCATGCTTATCCTCACGTGGCAAAAGCCGGCTGGCAGTGGTGGCAGGTAGATATGACGTGGTGGGCAATTCAAACACTGAAGACAGTGGGGTTAGCCAAAAAAGTGGTCATGCCTCCGGCAAATCTCAACATCAGATCGATTGAATTCAATGACTTGTCTGTTGAGGATCAAGCTGCGCGATTTGATTCACCCTAAGGCAACAACAAACTGGCTTCAATCTTCTGCCGCACGACCGATGTTACTTCACAGTTGCTATTAAGACAATCGATAAGCAACTGATTGGCATCGTAATATTGTTGTAATACTTGCTGTTGCTCAGGGCTGAAGTGCCAATGATGCTGAATGTTTTGATAGTTCGCGATTATGGTCTTTAACTGCTCTATCCAAGTGGGGTAACTTGTTTGCCACCATGTCTGAAACTTTTCTCTACTTTGTTCTGGATCGGGGAGTAGGTCTTTAAGTTGTTGTAAAGCTTGATGTAAGCCAGCATTTTTAACAATCGCTAAAGCATTACTCAGAGCATCGTCGCAGGCATGGGCATTGGCAAAATTAGATTTGTCGTCATTAGTGCATTCCATTAGTAGGTTATCCAATGCCGCATCCAAAAAAATACCTTGATCGAGGATGAAAGCAAGGGCAAAGTGCAGGGTAAGGTGACCAGTTCGAGCCAGGGCAAGGTAAAACGCGCGAGTTGCAGGAGGCTGTTCAGCAGCGGCAAGGGACTTTTGGCTTGCCCAAGTTATAAATATTTGCAAATATGGATCTTGAGTCACTAGCGCATCAACTTGTTGCTTCATCAACTGTAGCAGGAAATCTGCACTCCGCAGCATGGCAACCGTTAACAAAAAAATTTCACGCCACCGGGGTTCAGTAATATGACTCACCAGACGTTCTAACGGTTGTTCTAATGCTTGTAAATTATGACTGGCAGCGATTTTTCTCGCAGTCAGGTATTCTTGAAACGTTAAATAAGAGAAGGAGAAAATCCCCTGCACGCGTTCTGCTAGTAATCCATGTTGCAACTCTATTGCCTTAAGTACCCCTTCACTATCCAATTGCAATTCCTCTGGCTCCGTCGAAGCATTCGGCAAATCACGGATATAATCGCCAATGTATTGCTCAACAATGCGTTGTTCAAAAAAGTAATTCCCCTGCTCAAATGTCGTGGCAGCAACTTGACTCAGCAGCTTAAGCTTTTGTGGTAATAAAAAACCTTGGTACACTTCATCCCGCTCAAGTCCTTTATTTTCGTCCCATTTGCTCAGAAGGAGGTCTAAACATTGCTTATAAAACGTAGCTTTTTGGTTTGGGAATTTGTTGTGCTGATGAAAAACCCCGCAGGCAAGATGTAAAAACAAGGGGGTAACGGTAAGTCTACGAAATTGTAAGTTTTCGGGCAAATCTAGTTTCTCAATGAACTGAACTGCTTGTTCGGTCCTATCCTGGACGTTCATTTTCGTGAGTGCTGTAAACCACTTCTGAGCAAAAGCAACAATTTGGTCTTGACTAAAGGGGGCAATTTCAACATCTGTAAAGCGTCTGAGGTTGAGAGCTTTAGCCGCAGTGCGGCAGGTGACGACAAACAGATTCTTTTGATACTTTTCAGAGAGTCGGCGAATCTCGTTGACGACAGCCTTGCTCTCTTGATGGAGTACTTCATCTAATCCATCCAGCAACAGCAACACTCTGCCCTCCCACAACAAACTTTCAAGCACAGATAGATCGGAAATGCCACAGGTGAAGAATTCCTGGCGGATATAGTTGAGTAAATGGAACTGCCCTGCTTCTCTAGATTCGTCCGCAAAATCTCTTAAGGTGACAAAAATGGGAACCCGATTTGCCGCAAATCTACCTCGGTTGCACTGAATCGCCAGATGTTGCAAAAAGGTGGTTTTACCTGCTCCCGGTTTACCCAACACCCGCAGCTTTGAGTAAGTTTCAACTGCCCTCATGCCCGCAATTTGTGTATGATATCCCTCACTTAAGCCAAAGCGATCAAATTCTTTTGGCGTGAAGTTTTGCAGGTTAGCAAACTCTAACCATTGAAGGCTAGCAATCTCCTCCAAGAAGTTGAGATCGATGTAAATGTCGTCGATTTTAACGGGGCGGCTAATATCTAATAACTGCAAGGTGCCGCACTGGTCTTGAATTTTCTCAAAGCGTTGCGATCTTACCTGCTGTACTAAAGCATCAATATCTAAGAATTCCGCAGAACCAAGTTCTTCTGAATTAGAAAATTCTTCTGGGGGATTAGCCGCCATCTCCCGCCAATTCAACGACAACACAGTACAAATTTCTATAAAGATATGACGCTCAACCGGACGTCCACTGAAAAACCGCCAAATTGGCTGACGAGTCTTTAAGTTGACCTCAAAAGCCAGATTTTCTTGTGTCCACCCCTTATGAGCAAACGCTTTTTTAGCTTGTTGAATTCCAGTGAGTGATGCTTGGAGCGATCGCTTGACCATAAAAAGCTTACACCCAATATAAAATCTATATAAATTATTCTTATTAATTTTTAATATAACAAACTTGAGCAGCAGCTAAAAATACCTCAAGGTAGAAACAACTACACCCTTATTTCAACTAGAGTTATAGATTTCAGACTCTTATTATATTATTTACTGACAAATTCACAAAATATTCACATTCTTTTTTTATATTTTATAGTTAGACAAAGCTATTCCCTCAGTTACCCAAGAGGTTTTGCTGGAAGATGGAAGTTTTAAGCATACGTCTTGCCGAACAAGTGAGTAAACAGATACATGTCATCCGTACATCGACCGATAGACGATTGATTATATTGCTGGTCCTGCCGTCACCGCCGCAGGCATCGCTAGCTACAAAAAGAGATTCAGTATTGAATAAATGTTCCGTGACTTTAAGAGTGGCGGTTATAATTTAGAGTCAACTAATATAACGTTTCTGGCAATCGGTTAATATCTTTGATTTTAATTATAGTCTTCGCCTATACATGAGCTACGTTTAAAGGACAAAGAATTAAGATAAAAGGGGTGCAAAAATATGTTGTTAGAGTGAAAGAATATGGGCGAATTCAGAGAAAATATAGTAGTTTTTATATTGGTTTATATGCACAAAACTGGGTTAAGTTTGTATCCTGTCTGCGTTGTAGCTTTCATCTTCGCCCCTTTAGAATAAAAACACGGTTTTTATCAAAAAAAATCTAAAATATCGGCAAAATTTTCTCTGCCAAAATGGCTTTTTACGTCTTTAGTAAGAGCGTTTTTCATCAATATTCATCTAATATCTATAGTTATAAACTAACCAAAATTGAGGTAAAAAAGCCCAAAGACCGTATTTAAGCCACATTCAAGGGCGATATCTGGCTCACGTTCGCTCTTAGTAATCGTTTGAGCCAATTGAGTAAGTCAATGGACAGGGCGGCTTGACTAAGGACACCCGGTTTTTTCCAAGATTTCTCTCATCCTTGCAAATTGACTGACCAAAGTGTTTAATAAGGCTCTTTAAGCAGGACGATCGCGGTTCTAAAGATTTTCTAGAGATGTCTGCGACAAGCCATTACGTTAATTGTTAATTGTTAATTGTTGATGGTTAATTGCAATCAACTATTAACCCTTCGGGTGACGCTCGTGCCGACGCTCCTTCGTCGCTAACGCTAACGCTGCGAAGATCGCCAGTTCCCTACGGCGGGAAACCCGCCTTCTCCCAAGGGGAGACGCTCCGCGAACAGGACTGGTCTCACCATCAACAATTAACCGAACATACAGATATGATAAGTATTTAAGCGAACACGATATCAGTCTGTTTTCAAACCGATGCATTCATTCAACACAAGCGCATTCTAGATTCGCCGCACAAATTCTCGGCGCAATACTGGTACGTTTGCGTTTGTGACTTAGTTGGCAATCTCGCACCAAATTCTCAGGCTATAGGCGGCTTTAGAAAATTTTTCGGTTAAGGCACTTACCAGTAAATAAATATCCAGCCGTATGTCCGAATGTTGGGACTACGACGAGAGATCTAGAATGAACTGCTGGATATTTATTTTTATGGATCCCCCTAAGAAGAAAGTAGAAAAAACTGTTGTCATTGCAAAAAATAGGAGAGCTATGGAAACCAAAGTACAACAAATGGAAATCGATGCTACCTCAGTAAAAAATATACAAGCAATTGAAGGTTCAGAACCTGGAACTTTGCCAATCTTCTCCCCCACTACTAAATCTGACGAGCAATTGCAGGAAATCGGCAGAAAAATTTCTCACTTCTGGGAGCAACTACCTTTTTACTTGGGTAGGTTTTTTCAAGAATACAAACTGCCGATTATCAGCTTTGCTTTGCTTGTGGCAGTGGTTGCTACACTCAAAATATTGCTGGTGATACTGGATGCATTAAATCATGTTCCGCTGCTATCCCCAACTTTTGAGTTAATTGGGATTAGTTATGCAACCTGGTTTACTTTCCGTTATTTTCTCAAAGCTTCTACTCGGCAAGAATTAGCCGCAGAACTGCGCTCGATTAAAAAACAAATAGTGGGTTGAAATACCTTAGAACCTTTAAGCTAGTCGCATGAAAGATGTCTAGCTGATTAGTAAGTTAAACCTCAAACTTAAGTTTTGCTATGTTACTACAAGATAAACAGAAAGGCAATTTAGTAGAAATCCTCGACATTGAGGCGCTGTTTAGCCCGAAAAAAACGACTGTCAAAGGACAATTTAAAAAGTAAAAAGTAAAAAGTAAAAAGTAAAAAGAGAATCCCCATAATTAAAATTAGGGGAGTTGAAGTGGACGCCTTTTTTCTCGCACTATGTGTCTCGAAAAAAAAAATTGTTTTCCATCGATTTGGGGGCTTGAAACCGTTTTTTCTTTTTCTTTATGAGTGCCTTTTAACTTTTAACTTTTGCCTTGTTTGCCCTGTAAACTGAAATATTATGAGACGACTTGTTATCGCTGAGCGCGTATGCCTCATTGGTCATATCTTGGCAAAGGCTTTTGGACTGGTAGGTATTTTACTGGTCGTACCTAATGCCGAAATTATTTTGAACCTGGGGGGGGTTGGAGAGACAGCCATGCAAACGAGTATGGCTAACGGTGGCGTGATAGATATTCTTTTCGGGACAATAGCTGTTTCAATTTATGCCTACCGCCTGCTGGGATGGCTCACTACGCTTGCGTTTCTGCTGCCAGCTGTATCGATATCAGTCCTAAGTGAATTACTGGGAACTAGCACCGGTTTTCCCTTTGGAGACTACAGTTACCTGAGTGGCTTGGGATATAAAATTGCAGGGCTAGTACCATTTACAATTCCTTTATCCTGGTTCTATGTGGGTTTGTCTTCCTATCTCATTGCTCGTGCAGGTCTGGGTGTAGCAGCAAAACCTAGTTTAGTGCGCCACATAGGTGCTATCGCCTTGGGGGCATTACTGTTTACCTGCTGGGACTTTGCTTTAGAACCAGCCATGAGTCAAACGAACCTACCTTTTTGGTATTGGGAACATCCTGGAGGGTTTTTTGGGACACCCTACCAAAACTATGCAGGTTGGTTTGGCACTAGTGCCTTGTTTATGAGTGTGGCAGCATTATTGTGGAGAAACACACCAATTAAATTAGGGCGATCGCAACTCAGTGTACCTCTGATTGTTTACCTCAGCAATTTTGCTTTTGCCGCCGGACTCAGCTTGGGATCTGGGTTTGTCATCCCAGTTTCCCTAGGCTTAGTACTTGGTGTGCTTCCTGCTGTAGTGCTTTGGTGGAGAGGCAAGAGCGGAGACGTTCGGTACTATCTCTCTGATACAAGCAAATTGCTTGGCGATTCAACTGAAGCGCGTAATGGGAACTGTCAACAACCCACAGCTATAAGCCGTGGGCTTCAGGACTTCGGTTCTAAGCCCTAGTTGACCAGACTAAGTTCCGATGGGTACTACATTAGTGCAGAAGCGTTCAAATTCTTATCTTGGGATGCGTAGCTAGTCTCAAGCTCTAAAACTGGGTAGCTAAATAGGTTTATGGGTTAAGTCAGTGCTTGACGGACACGCTGCTTTGAACGTATTTCTGCCTTTCTTTTTGACATTTTTCGCAACAACCCCGCACTCATGTGCGAAGGTTTGCTGGTTTTTTGTATCTTTATGCGTCGTTTAGATGTATTTTATCCAGGACAGTTCCGAAAATATCCTAGATTATCATTATTTATTTTATTTTGCAAGAAACATTGCAATTTTGTCACAAAAATGTTAAATTTAATTTATAAAACATCATAAAACCAAAAAGCATAACTTATAGAAAGCGGTTTAGTGATTGAAGAATTCGGTAGGCTGAACAACTACGCCATCGAATCCAGATAGTGCGTGATGGATGAGCCTCGGGTTAGCTTTTCTCAGTATCCAGAAAAACAAGCGGAGACGTTTCGTGCGTGGCTCTGGCAAGCCTGACTGACTGGACTGCTCAAACCAATGACTTAGAAATCTCATATCGGATTAAAGTAACCTCGATTGGAGAATCATTATGTCAAAAGAGCGAAAAAGCAACAAAGAAGCCAAAAAAGCCAAAAAGCAATCTGATGGTACTAAAAAGCAAAAGAAAGACCCCAACAGACATGATGGACCTGTAACACGTATAGTCAAGAGTTCACATGAGCAACGAAAAATTGAACCATAAAACATAGCTGTAAGCATTCAGCCCTCAGCTATCAGCCCGGACACTACGGAAACATGATATGACGCTCGTTCCGACGCTCCTCGCCGTGACAGCGGGAAATCGCTTCATGCTCGCCGGTCTCACTCCTTGCCTCCATGACTTGTAAGAACTCGAGTGACGTTATTTTTCTCTACACAATTCATGAGCATAGCTGAATGCTTACACCTACTTAGTACAACATCGAACTGACAGTTTTCACACTAATTGAGTTACAGAAAGCAGCTATGAATCAGGATATGGAACTAACTTTAGAGCAAGAATTTAGCCTCAGAAGCTTTAACGATCAAGTGCAGCAAATGTCCCGAGAACAAGCTCAAGATTTCTTGATGTTGCAGCATAAGCACATGATGATTCGGGAAAAGATGTATCAGGAGATTCTCAAACACGAGTGGAAAATAGATCTGGATTTCGCCTCTCCGTAAAACTGGGAAGCAATCCTTACTTTGCACAACTGAGTCATTCGTTACATTCACAAAACTTGGAGTATTAACCATGTCAGCTAACACAAACAGCACCTACTCAATGTCTTCAACACCCACAAATAAAATGTCTCAAACTATGAGGATTGGTGATAGCGATGCCGATTAAACAACAACTAACTCCCAACCCGAACCGCCTGATCGGTAACACTGTTCTCTTGCTGGCAGCTTTGTTCCTGATCGTAAATTTTATATTGCCTTTTGTCTTAGGTCCTCAGATTCCCGGTGTTCCCTATAGCCTGTTCATCCATCAGGTTGAGGCAGGGGAAGTTGAGCGGGTGCAAGTTGGTCAAAACCAGATTCAATTTCAATTGAAAACGGTCGATGGCAAGGCTGGATCTGTGTTCTCTACTACACCCATCTTTGATTTGGGATTGCCCAAGTTGCTTGAAGAGAAGGGTGTTGAATTTGCCGCTGCTCCTCCGCCCAAGAATGGATGGTTTACTAGTCTTCTGGGCTGGGTAATTCCACCTCTGATTTTTGTGGCAATCTGGCAGTTTTTTATCAGACGGGGTGGTGGTGGACCCCAAGGTGTTCTCTCGATTGGTAAGAGCAAAGCCAAAGTTTATGTGGAGGGGGAATCTGCCAAAACGACCTTTGCAGATGTGGCTGGAGTAGAGGAAGCCAAGACTGAGTTGGTTGAGATTGTGGATTTTCTCAAGACTCCAGAGCGCTACACCCAGATTGGGGCGAGGATTCCCAAGGGGGTGCTGCTGGTAGGTCCGCCTGGGACTGGTAAAACGTTGCTGGCGAAAGCGGTGGCAGGGGAAGCAGGCGTGCCGTTCTTCAGTATCTCTGGGTCTGAGTTTGTGGAACTTTTTGTTGGTGTGGGTTCTTCACGAGTCCGCGATCTGTTTGAGCAGGCGAAGAAACAGGCTCCCTGCATCGTATTCATTGATGAACTGGATGCGATCGGCAAATCTCGCAACAGTGGTGGGTTCTACGGTGGCAATGATGAGCGAGAACAGACACTCAACCAGTTGCTAGCAGAAATGGATGGGTTTTCAGCAGAAAATGCAACAGTGATTGTGCTGGCTGCCACAAACCGCCCTGAAGTATTAGACCCTGCGCTCTTGCGTCCTGGTCGATTTGACCGCCAAGTGTTGGTCGATCGCCCGGATCTGTCGGGACGAGAAGCAATTCTCAAAATCCATGCTCGGAAAGTAAAGCTGGGTGAGGACGTGAAATTGACGGCGATCGCGACTCGCACCCCCGGTTTTGCCGGAGCAGATCTGGCAAACCTGGTGAATGAAGCGGCTCTGTTAGCAGCCCGCAATCAACGCACCGACGTTGCCCAGGAAGACTTTGCCGAAGCGATCGAGCGGGTGGTAGCAGGTCTGGAAAAGAAAAGCCGTGTCCTCAACGACAAGGAAAAGAAGATTGTTGCTTACCACGAAGTCGGTCATGCCCTGGTCGGTTCTCTGATGACCTCGAGTGGTCGAGTTGAGAAAATTTCTATCGTCCCTCGGGGTATGGCAGCACTGGGTTACACTCTGCAACTACCAACAGAAGATCGGTTCCTCATGGACGAAGCCGAACTCCGAGGTCAGATTGCCACCTTGCTTGGTGGCCGCTCAGCCGAAGAGATTGTGTTTAACAGTATTACTACTGGTGCAGCCAATGATTTGCAGCGGGCGACGGATCTGGCAGAGCGCATGGTGACTACCTACGGAATGAGCAAAGTCTTAGGTCCCCTGGCTTACCAGCAAGGACAGCAGGCCATGTTTCTGGGCAATGGTGCGCCCAATCCCCGCCGGATGACAAGTGAAGAAACCGCACAGGCGATCGACCGTGAGGTGAAGGAAATTGTGGAAACGGCTCATCAGCAAGCTTTGGATACACTCAAGCTCAACCGAGAATTACTGGAGGCGATCGCCACTCAACTCTTAGAGACAGAAGTTATTGAGGGTGAAAAACTGCACAGTTTGCTCTCGCAGATGCAATCTGCAAGCAATTGATTTTGGACAGTGCTCCGTGCGGCTGTGTCATGGAGATGGGGTTTGAGGACTGTTGACTCAAACCACTAGACTAAAAGCATTACTCGCAGTCCTTGAAGGTATTGAAGTAAGGTAAGAAATTTATTATTTGGATACATCATAGTCCCAATCCGGATTTTACGTGTAACAGTGCTGAAAAATCTGATAAACCTAGACGCGAGTAAAGATTTTTTAAAGTGGAGAGTTGTTTGTAAAACGACTCATATGTTTTTGGACTCAGGGAATCACCCTAGACACGAGTCAATCGGGTGTAGAGTGATTAATTTCTTATTTCCCTACCGTATCACAGAGTAATATTTGAGTTTAAGAACTATTTTTTTGAGGACAATATCAAAATTAAGAAAAGTGTTAAATCCGAATTTCTTTATAACGCTGAAGCCTAGTCTTATTCAAGATACGTTGACCAAGGCAGATTTTTTGGCTGATAATACACTTAGAAAACGTAAAAGTTTTACTAAATAAAGTATGATTTGTTTGATTTGTCCGTTCTAGTAATAAAAGTTTTTAAAATGTGGTGATTTTGGTGCCATAGTTGTTTTATAGATAGGTTTAAATTCAGGGATATATATGGCTAACATTGTTGATACTGCCATTAAAATGGAAGTTTTATTAATTAGGCCGAGCCAAGTGCTGACTTATCCTACAACTAGTAATAGTCCTCGGAATACTTGTCTTTGCTGCTCAGACACTTTACTCCGTCATATAAGCTTGAGAGGAATGTACTGGCGTTGTAGCTCCTGTTACCAAGAAATGCCTGCTCAGAAATCATTACAGGAACTGAGATTCACCCATGCTCGCGTGTCTCTACCTAAAAAATGCAGTCCGGTTTGAGTTAGAAAATGTAAAAGAATTATCAGAAGCAGAACGGGTAGAGGTGACCGCCCTGCGGGAAGTCAAAAGTCAAAAGTCAAAAGTCAAAAAAGGATACAGAGCAAGTGAATTTATTTATAGAGAAATAAAAAATGTATTTCGAGCCGCGTAGCGCAAGAAATACTACGTCCTCAATTAGGCCCCTAAATTTATTTATGGGGGTTCTTACTTTTGACTTTTGACTTTTGAATTGGAGCGAAGCGACTTACCTCAGTACAGTAACTAAATAATTCCCCTAAACATTAAAAATTAAAAATCACAATTATGGTAGCAACTCCTCCAAAACCAACCACTGACACCTCGATTAGTGCATTTGGCTTCGCCAGGTCTACAGTTGAGGGTGCGCCCCTCAGTGCTGAAGAATTGCGTAAGATACATGCTTACTGGCGTGCATGTAATTACTTAGCGATCGGCATGATTTATCTGCGAGACAATCCACTACTGAATTCGCCTCTAAGAATTGAACAGATCAAGCATCGCATATTAGGACACTGGGGTTCTAGCCCCGGCTTGAGCTTTATCTACACGCACCTGAATCGGTTGATTAAACAGCAAGATCTCAATATGATCTTCTTGGCAGGACCTGGTCATGGGGCTCCGGGTGTTCTTGGTCCAAGCTACCTAGAAGGAACCTATTCCGAAATCTATCCCGATAAGAGCGAGGATGAGGAAGGACTGAAAAGATTCTTCAAGGAATTCTCCTTCCCTGGCGGCATTGGTAGCCACTGCACCCCAGAAACCCCCGGTTCTATCCATGAAGGTGGTGAACTGGGCTACAGCCTCTCCCACGCCTACGGTGCTGCTTACGACAATCCAGACCTGATCGTTGCCGTTATAGTCGGTGATGGTGAATCCGAAACCGGACCCCTGGCAACCGCCTGGCACTCCAACAAGTTTATTAACCCCATCCGCGATGGAGCAGTGTTGCCAATTCTGCACCTGAACGGCTACAAAATCAACAACCCGACACTCCTAGCTCGCGTTAGTTATGAGGAGCTAGAAAACTTGTTTAAAGGTTATGGCTACACGCCTTACTTCGTGGAAGGATCCGATCCGGAAACGATGCACCAGGCGATGGCCGCGACCCTGGATCGGTGCATTGCGGAGATTAAGCAGATTCAGGCGTCAGCTCGTAGTACGGGTGTGGCAAAGCGGGCTCGTTGGCCAATGATCGTCCTGCGTAGCCCTAAGGGCTGGACTTGTCCAAAAGAAATAGACGGGCACAAAATCGAGGGATCCTGGCGTGCTCACCAAGTGCCGATGTCGGATGTGGCGAAAAATGAGGGTCATTTCCAGATTTTGGAACAGTGGATGCGGAGCTACAAACCAGAGGAACTCTTTGATGCCACCGGGAAGCTAATTCCTGAACTGAAAGATATGGCACCCCTGGGCAACCGCCGCATGAGCGCGAATCCCATTGCTAACGGGGGGATGGTGCGCAAGGCGCTACGGATGCCGGACTTCCGCTCCTACGGGGTTGAAGTCACCAATCCCGGTTATGTCGAGGCGGAAAATACCAGACCCTTGGGTGTCTTCCTGCGTGACATCATGCAGATGAACATGGACAACTTCCGCGTATTTGGTCCTGACGAAAATACCTCGAACAAACTCACTGCCATCTACGAAGTCAGTAAAAAGTTATGGTTGGCAGAGTACTTCCCTGAGGATCGGGACGGCAGTGAACTGGCGACAGACGGTCGTGTCATGGAAATGTTGAGCGAACACACGCTGGAAGGCTGGCTAGAAGGGTATGTGCTGACCGGGCGGCACGGCTTCTTCTCCACCTACGAATCCTTCGTTCACATAATTGACTCGATGATCAACCAGCACTGCAAGTGGCTAGAGATTTGCAAGCATATCCCCTGGCGGGCTGCGATTTCTTCAGTGAACCTGCTGATCACGTCTACAGTTTGGCGGCAAGACCATAATGGCTTTACTCACCAAGATCCCGGCTTCTTGGATGTGGTACTCAATAAGAGCCCGGACGTTACCCGAATCTATCTGCCCCCTGACGTTAACTGCCTGTTATCGGTAGCTGACCATTGTTTGCGTAGTGTGGACTATGTCAACGTTATCGTGTGTGACAAGCAACTCCACCTCCAATATATGGACATGGATGCCGCGATCAAGCACTGCACGAAGGGTCTTGGAATCTGGGATTGGGCTTGCACCGATCTAGGGAGTGAACCTGATGTCGTTGTGGCGTGCGCTGGCGATGTTCCGACTCTGGAAGCCCTGGCGGCAACTGTCATGCTACGGGATAACTTCCCCGATCTCAAGCTCCGATTCATCAACGTCGTTGACTTGTTCAAGCTGCAGCCAGATACTGAGCATCCGCACGGTCTATCCGATCGCGACTTCGACAGCCTATTTACCATTGACAAGCCAATCATTTTCAACTTTCATGGATACCCCTGGCTAGTTCACAGGCTCACTTACCGGCGCAACAACCATCACAATTTGCACGTTCGCGGTTACAAGGAGAAGGGCAACATCAACACGCCACTTGAGCTTGCCATTAACAACCAGATTGATCGATTCAGCATAGCGATCGATGTCATTGATCGCGTTCCCAAGCTCAAGGTTGCGGGTGCCCATACTAAGGAGGAATTCAGGAACCAGCAGCTCGACTGCCTCAACTACGCACACGAGCAGGGCATCGACATGCCAGGAGTTCTTAACTGGAAATGGCCAGGCGCTCCTCAAGTCACAGCCCCGAACCATGATGATGCTCCACACTGATGACCTCTCCCCGCCTTAAAAGGCAAAGTGAGCCTACCAGAAGATTTGCTTATGCGCGAGCGATCGCGTGCTACTAGCTTTCATAGAACTGGCTGAAGCACAAAGGTGGCACGTCATAGTGACACCTTTTCAGGGACTTTCAGCATTTTTCTTGTAAATTTTATCGGGTGGGCACTGCTCACCCGATATTTGCTGAATGGGTGTTGTGGGCTGAGGATTGGTACTCCTTCTTCCGCTATCTTGATGTCTAATACATCCCGTAAGGACAGAATAATTTATTTATCAGAAAAAGGTTTATTTGGCATTTTTTTTGTTAGAATATATATATGAAAACAAATTTACATTTAAAATCAAATAAGCTATTTGGTCCTGTTGTCTTTAGACCTGATTTTAGTAGCTTTAACCCGATCAATTAATTCCCAGCGAGGTATCCCGCTTTCGACAGGTGGTTGAGAAAATAAGCAACTAGGCTCTGGCTCTCAAGTAGGTCTATTGTTTCTCAGTGTTTTATTAGCCATCGTTGTATTAGGACTCGTTACCATGAGTAACGCAACAGATGCCATTCCCAGGTTAAAGCAAGCTGAATTTTTGCCGTATTTACGGACGAGCTACCGAATTGGTAGATCAGTTTTTTACGAATAGGAGATTAACTGCAATGGTACATAATTTTGCTAAGTTGCGCGGTTATCATTTAACAGTCAAAGGACTGCAAACTAAGCGTGGCAATTTGTTAAAAGAAGAGTTGGCAGCCTCTATTAATCCAGGTGTAGCACCTAGATACCACATCTCTCCTAGGTGACTCCTGACAGATTGCCAGAAGTTTAGTGGGTGAGGATAGATTAACAGCGTCGTCGCCACCTCACCCATTAATCCCCGTTGCCGTCGTGGTAGCGGGGATTTTGGCATTTATGGGCAATTAGGAGCCTTTTTCTCTCCCCCAGTATCTCTTGCTCCCCTTTTTTTTAGTTGGTGAACTGTCGAGAATCTCGACAGTTCACCAACTGAGCGAGTTCTAGGAAACAAACGATCTGTATGTTTAGGGACATGATCCAAAATCCGTTGAGCGATAGTGTATGTGGAATGTTTACAGATTGCTAAACAGGCAAGTACAGTAACGAACTCATCAAGATCTAAAGGTTTTGTGAACCACAAGTCAAACCCAACACATAGATGTTCATGAAACATCTCTTTATTGCCATAGCCTGTTACAGCAATGGCTAGTACCACTTCCCCTCGCTCTCCGGCTTTGGTTCTCACTTGTTGAATTAGCGCACACCCATCCTCATGAGGCAAGGCAATATCACTCACGATAACATCAGGTTGCCATTGCACAAATATTTCCAAAGCTTGCTGGGATAAAGACGCCGTTACCACCTCCACACCATAAAGTTGTAGCAGCATTGTGATCATATAGCAGAAATCATCATTACTATCTACAAGCAGTACTTGCAGTCCTTGAAGGTGTTGAAGTAAGTTAAGAAATTTATTATTTGGATACATCATAGTCCCAATGGTAATTTTACGTGTAACAGGGCTAAAAAATCTGCTCAACCTAGACACGAGTAAAGATTATTTAAAGTGGAGAGTTGTTTGTAAAACGACTCATATGTTTTTGGACTCAGGTAATAACCCTAGACACGAGTGAATCGGGTGTAGAGTGATTGATTTCTTATTTCCCTACAGTATCACAGAGTAATCTTTGAGTTTAAGAGTTTTTTGTTTGACTTTTGGTTTATTTGTTTGAGAACAATATAAAAATTAAGAAACGGGTGAAATCAGAATTCCTTTATGACGATGAAGCCTTGTTTTAGTCAATATACGTTGACCAAGTCAGACTTTTTTTGCTTATAATAAATTGAAAAAAATGGAAAAACAATAATAAATAAAGTATGATTTGTTTGATTTGTCCGTTCTAGTAATAAAAGTTTTTAAAATGTGGTGATTTTGGTGCCATAGTTGTTTTATAGATAGGTTTAAATTCAGGGATATATATGGCTAACATTGTTGATACTGCCATTAAAATGGAAGTTTTATTAATTAGGCCGAGCCAAGTGCTGACTTATCCTACAACTAGTAATAGTCCTCGGAATACTTGTCTTTGCTGCTCAGACACTTTACTCCGTCATATAAGCTTGAGAGGAATGTACTGGCGTTGTAGCTCCTGTTACCAAGAAATGCCTGCTCAGAAATCATTACAGGAACTGAGATTCACCCATGCTCGCGTGTCCCTACCTAACATGAAGCTCAAAAACCATCATCAGGAAAATTAATTTTTACATTACTGCAATCTATTGACCCAAAAGAGATTGCAGACGAGTCACTGCGTCAAACAGTAGAACTATTATTGAACCTGGCAGAGCAACTCAACTCAAAAATAAAAGAATGAGAACAAGAAAACCAAAAACTACGGGATGAAAACAACCGTCTCAAGGGCGAACAAAGCAAACCAGACATAAAAGCGAATAAAAAGACAGGGTTTAAAAACGACCCCTCATCAGAGAAAGAACGAAAAAAAACAACAGAATAGACCAAAAGAAGTAAAAACGAGACAATAAAAATAGACTTAAAACAGATAGTAGTTTATCCCCTAGAATTGCTACTTTGCGATGCACAGTTTAAGGGTTATGAAGAAGTAATAGTTCAAGACATTTTACTGAAAACAGATAACGTATTGTTCACAATGATTTAGAGGGAACTCGAACCAGTGAAACCCACACTTAAAAGTGTGGGATTGAAAAAAGGACGCCGTTTTTCTCGCGCGATCACCATAGCGAAACACATCTTGTTTTTAAGTGGCGCTGTTACCGACAACTGAAGTTTGTATTTATAATTCACTGGTTCGAGTTCCCTACTTCTTTTGTAAACCAACTACGAATATCCTCTAAAGATACTGCGTGTCTCGAAAGAAATCTTTTTATATATTCACATAACGCGCGTTAGGGCTTCAAACCATTTTTTCTTTTTCTTTCTTTTACCTTTTAACTTTTGCCTTAAACGGTTACGAACCAAAGCGGGAGAGCGAGGGGAGTATGGCGGCTGGGGTTGCCTATGCACTGGCTTTCTTTGCTTGCCAGACATTAAAAATAAGGTAGAAAATAATGAATCCACAGTCCACATTTTGGAGCTTTTCCAAGGAGCAGGTGCTTCAGCAGACACACTCTACAACTTCCGGGTTAAGCCGTCAAGATGCGAAACAACGCCTGAGCGAGTACGGCGCAAATAGCCTCAAACAAAAACACAAATCGAGCGCATTGATGCTGTTGCTCAATCAGTTCAAGAGTCCGATTATCTTGATTCTGATTTTTGCGGCGGTGCTATCGATTTTTCTTCAAGATGCGGCAGATGCCATGATCATTTTGATGATCGTCCTGATTAGTGGGCTGTTAGGATTTTGGCAAGAGCGAGGAGCTTCAAACGCCGTCGAAAAATTATTGGCATTAGTGCAAGTTAAAGCAACTGTTTTGAGGGATGGTCAATCTCAAGAAATCCCCAATGAAGAAGTGGTTCCTGGGGACATTGTGTTGCTTTATGCAGGTAAAAATATTCCGGGCGACTGTCTAGTTTTAGAGTCGAAAGATCTATCAGTGAATGAAGCCGCACTGACAGGAGAAACCTATCCGGTTGACAAGCTAAGTGGCGTATTGCCGGCTGTTACTGGACTCAGCCAACGCACCAATTCCCTCTATATGGGAACCAATGTAATTAGTGGAACGGCGAAAGCAGTAGTCGTTCATACAGGAATTGAAACTGAATTTGGTAAAGTATCGGAACGCCTGAAACTCAGATCTCCCGAAACGGAATTTGAAAGGGGACTCAGCAAGTTTGGCTACTTTCTCATGGAAGTAACGCTAATTTTGGTAGTTCTAATTTTTGTCGCTAACGTCTACCTCCATCGCCCAGTGCTGGAATCCTTTCTGTTTTCTCTGGCTCTGGCGGTCGGTTTGACTCCCCAACTGCTGCCTGCGATCGTCAGCATTAACTTGGCTCGTGGTGCCAAAAAAATGGCTACTAAGCAGGTGATCGTCAAGCGCTTACCCGCGATCGAAAACTTTGGCAGTATGAATGTGTTTTGCACTGATAAGACGGGTACGCTGACGGAAGGAGAGGTGAAAATTCACTCTGCGGTTGATGTGGAAGGCAAAGAAAGCGATCGTGTTCTACTTTACGCTTATTTGAATGCCGCATCTGAGTCGGGTTATGTGAATCCAATCGATACAGCGATTCGCGAATACAAAACATTCGACATTTCTGGCTATCAAAAGCTAGATGAAGTGCCCTATGACTTTAACCGCAAACGTCTTAGCATCCTGTTCAAGAAAGAGAGTACGCATCTGATTGTCACTAAAGGCGCACTGAAAAATATTCTGGATGTTTGCTCAACCGTTGAGACTCCTGAAGGGAAAACCATCGACATTGTAGAAGAGCGACAAAAACTCCACCAACAGGCTGAAGACTTAGGCAGTAAGGGATTTAGAGCCTTGGGTGTGGCTTATCGCAATTTTAATCTTGATTCCTTCAGCAAAGATGACGAAACGAACATGACATTTCTGGGCTACCTTGCTCTGTTCGATCCGCCAAAAGCTGGCATTGCTGACACCCTCAAAGAGTTGAAACTGCTGGGAGTCACCCCGAAGATGATTACCGGAGACAGCTTGGCGGTTGCTATTAGTATTATTCAGCAGATAGGACTGCCTGAACCAAAGACAATGACCGGCTCTGAACTAGAGAAGCTCAGTGATGAAGCCTTGATGTATCAAGTACAACAGACAAATGTCTTTGCTGAGGTAGAGCCAAACCAAAAAGAGCGCATCATCATCGCCCTCAAAAAAGCGGGGAATGTCGTTGGATATCTCGGAGACGGCATTAATGATGCCTCTGCGCTTCATGCTGCCGATGTCGGCATCTCAGTCGAGAGCGCAGTTGATGTTGCCAAGGAAGCCGCCGACATTGTGTTAATGGAAAAGGATTTGAATGTCCTCGTCGAAGGTGTAAAGGAAGGACGGGTGACATTTGCCAACACTTTAAAATATGTATTTATGGCAACTAGTGCCAATTTTGGCAATATGTTTAGCATGGCGGGAATTTCGCTGTTTCTCCCCTTTTTGCCTCTGCTGCCCAGTCAGATTTTGCTGACGAACCTACTAACCGATTTCCCAGAATTGACGATCGCTACTGATCGTGTAGACAAGGAGTTAGTCACCAAACCTCACCGGATGGATATCAAGTTTATCCGCAATTTCATGATCGTGTTTGGTTTGCTGAGTTCAATATTTGATTACCTCACGTTTGGGGCACTGCTGTTGCTGTTGAACGCTCAACCAGAACAGTTTAGAACAGGCTGGTTTTTTGAGTCTGTAATCTCCGCTTCGCTTGTTGTGCTAGTTGTTCGTACCCGCCAATCTATTCTCAATAGTAAGCCGGGAAAATACTTGTTGACGGCAACACTTTTGACCATCGGAGTGACAATAATTATTCCCTGGACACCTGCAGCAACTCTGCTGGGATTTCAACCGTTGCCGTTGAGTTTTGTACTGGTTTTGGGGGCGATCGTGTTGTTCTATGTCATTGCCGCCGAGAATGTGAAACGAGTGTTTTACAGCCGCATAAAATTTTAGTTATCAAGGGGAACAAAAATGTCTGTCCATATTATCAATACTACACCGGACGCTATTACTATCATCTCTAATGAAGGAGTTGAAACCGATCCTAAAACAAAGCAATTTATGGTTCAATCAAGTCAAGTTGTTGTGATAGAAACATTTTCTATCAGCGATGTTTTGGCTCATGTTTCAATGAACAACGAAATAGCAGGGGACATCAACGGCATTCCTTTGCAGACTATTCATTTTGGAGATATCCAAGGTTTACCACCACAGGAAAACGATAAAGTGTACATCGTTTCATTGCCAGTGTTAACAGCAGCAAAAGCTCTGGGGCGCACTGATTGTCTAAGTGTCGGTGGCATTGTACAAGACAAAAATAATGCTTCGATTATTGTTGGCTGGTTGTTTTTTCAAAAATAGGCAACCAGCCAACAATAATCAAATAGTTGAAAAGCCATTGTCAATTCAAGCGATCACTTGTTCGTCTTCCCCTTGACTTGAGGAAACCCAGATCCCAGATAAATGGCGGGTATACCGTTTTCTTTGTGGCAAGCCTGTGGGGTTAGTCTGTGGCGATCGCTCTTACGGCAAAAGATGAACGGAGATATCCTTATGTTAACAGGACTTACGCAACTGGCACGTTAAAATGAATCTAAAATCAGAAAATTCATAATGTTACATGAATTTCTATTAGCAAAACGTGACGAAATTCTCGCCTTGTGTTCACTGAAGATTACGCGCCTTGCGGATTCGAGGAGTTCGAGCGACGAAATGGAAAGGGGATTACCTGTGTTCTACGATGAACTCATCGAGGTGTTACGTTTTGATACAAATGAATCTGGGTCAGCAAGTAACAGTGCTATAGAAAGTGTTCACAGATCCTCTGTAGAGCGCCGAGGGAAAGAGTCGTTGAAACTTGGCTACAGCATTTCTCAGGTTGTTCATGGCTACGGCGCTCTTTGTCAAGCGATTACTCAGTATGTAGACGAAGATAGTCGTCAAACTGTATCCCCTCGAGAATTCAATCGATTAAATTTCTGCCTCGATATCGCTATCGCTGAAGCGGTTACAGAGTTTAATCGAGGTCAGCGCGAGAATACAGCGCAGGATGAGGTTCAGCGTCTTGGATTTCTAGCACATGAGTTGCGAAATGCGTTGACCAGTGCTACCCTAGCTTACCAACTTATAAAGAGAGGGAAAGTCGCAGCCGATGGAAGTACATCTCGAATTCTTGAGAAGGCTCATATGCGCATGAGGGACATTATTGATCGTTCGCTTGTTGAGGTGCGACTGCGGAACGAACCAACCGTCCAATATCAGAGATGTCGAGTTATTGACCTAGTCAGTGAAGTTGAGGCTACTGCATCGTTTGAAGCAAGTGCGAAATTCATTGAGGTGCGCGTTGAGGCAGCGCCTGAATTGGAGATTTTCATAGATCGTCACCTAATCATATCTGCCCTATCGAATCTGGTTCAAAATGCCATTAAGTTCACGAAGCCGGGTGGGATTGTCTGGATACGCAGTCAGGCTGTAGGTGGGCGTGTTTTGCTGGAAATAGAGGATCAATGTGGAGGACTCCCGAATGGTGCGGCAGAAAAACTCTTTCAGCCTTTTTCTCAAATAGGAACAGATAAATCAGGATTGGGGATCGGACTGACGATCTCACGACGCGCCGTGTCGCTAAACAATGGTATACTCTCAGTTCGCGATGTTCCCCATCTTGGATGTGTGTTCTCAATTGATTTACCCTTAGCGGTTGAGCAGATTACTTAAAATCTGGTTTAATCTGTGCGAATCTATAGATTTTCTTGTCTTGCCCACTTTTCAATAAGATCACTAGACATCTCCGGAAATTAATTATGCGTGCGTTGAAATCCTTGGTAGGGGCGAACAGCCCTGACGCTCGAAGACTCGCTAACGCTGCGCTAACGGGTGACGCTCGTGCCTCGCTACCGCTGACGCAGTCCCCTAGGTCGGGCTAACCCTCCTTCAGGGCTGTCTCACCGTTCGCCCCTACGTCCGGAACTGGAGATGTCTATTGTATTCAGAATATTTTGAGTATTTTAACTGATTGACAAAAGTCGTTTTATCTTAAACTGTCACGTATGGCGGTAGGGTCATGTGATGATCGCTCCGGCATTGTCACCACGCCGTATTTCTCAAAAGCGATCGCTACACCGATACATGAGAGTAAAAATACAAGGATACCAGCCTAAAATCAAGCTAGACGAGTTTTATTATTAAAAACAGAGGTCAAAGCCAAAACCTCAGTAATCATTATAAAAATTTTGGTAAAGTTAAGCTTTTGCTAATGAAAGATAGTGATCGCATTATTGGAAGGTGATGTTACAAGCCTTTAACTCAACCATGTTTGGTTTGTGAAAATTTAGATGCGTTTGCCCTGGTATCGGATAGGCCGAGGCGGAATACGCGGTTGCTCGTCTTCCAGAACACCTGTTGGCGCTCAGCCGGACTCGGAAGCACGTCTTCGACGATCTGCACATGCTCTTTGATCCCGTATGGCACCGCACCGTAATCGGAGCCGAACACCACTCGGTCCACACCGCACATCTCAACCGCAGCGCGTAGTCCAATTGGGTTGAACCCCATGCAGTTAACCAGGATGTTGGTCTTGAAATAGTCAAATGGCGACCGCTTGTTCGTGTATGGCTTGCCGGCCGGCGGGTTGCGGATCCCCTTGTAGTTGAGGTGCCAATTGAATTCGAGGCGTCCAAGGATCGACGCGAGTCCGGGACATTTGCGTTTCCATTAACTTCTCCTTGGGCGTAGTCGATGATGATTGCTGTACCATGTCTACCTGGTGCGCGAAAGTTTATAGAAATTTACTCAAAGACTTCAACAACAGATGTTACAAGTTAGATACTTTATGAACGTGCAATACTTTACAGTCAATTCTGCTTACTCTTATACCATCGATTAAAGGTGAATATATTTCTAAAGATGATTCTGGCAAGGCTGTAAATAAAATGCGTTCTCCTGAGAAAGCAATGTGTTCAAAAAGGCACTTCGCCTCATTCATCAACCGAATAATTTGAATGTTAGCAGCGTCATTAATGTAATTGCATAAGACATGATCTGATCCTTCAATAGATGATTCAGTCCCTAAAAGAGAAAGCAAATAAGGCATATTTTTAACTCCAAATCAAAAATCATCGAACCCCAGTGGAGATGCTCATGGTAATCAACAGCTTGATTAACGGCTGTAGACTCAGTAATAACATTGTCGGCCGAACGTTTTGCGGATGACATAGTCGATCAACTCTCCTAAGCATCAGGCTTGTGAGTTTGTCAGCGTCTAGGGTTTTTATTCCACAATTTAACTTGATTGCAAAGATAGACAGTGATGTTATCTTCAACTTCGGCAGTCTATAGCCGCTTGGCTGTGGGTCTTACAAAACTTAACCGTTTCGACTAGGATTAAGTCTATAGCGATGTATGGAAATTAATAGAGAACGCTGCGTCCCTATTTCTGGGTTAAATCTTGGCTAATTGCAGAGACATAGGATGCTGATCGCCTCCGGTGCTATAGCAATTTCAATTTTCTCTGTACGCAATAGTACTAAAAACTATAATGCTCACATATATACCCTAAGGTACATATGTTGCTCTGAAACATACAATCACATTCGCAAATGGACCAGAATTAGAAAAAGTTTGCCGTAAGAATTCATCCGCCAAAATTCTTACTTTTATTATTAAAAATAGAGGTCAGCCCCTTCGGGGAAGTCAAAAGTCAAAAGTCAAAAGTCAAAAGTAAGAACCCCATAAATAAATTTAGGGGCTTGTAGCAAGGACGTAGTATTTCTTGCGCTATGCGGAGCGAAATACATTTTTTTTGTTTTCCATAAATAAATTTAGGGGCTTGCATCCCTTTTTTCACTTTTGACTTTTGACTTTTGACTTTTGACTTTTGACTTTTCGCGAAGCGAGTGGTCATTGTAACGATTTAAATGTTTTTAGTACAACTCACACAACCTATACTCTATTGAAACATCATTTCTAACAGCAGGATGTCATACTAACTCTTATGAACAAATTCTACTCTCACTATGTGAAATACATGGTCGATCTTGTTGATCTCAATACAAATTTTTACAGAATAAAAGCATGAAACGTTTTACTCTCGCTACTTTAGCTGTTCTTCTTAGTGCTAGCTCTATTTTGGCTCTTTCACCAAATGCTAATGCTGAATAAGAGTGAAGAGTACTGTCGGGATCATCGTTGTGATCGCTATCATCGTGATTCTGATCGTAACTATGATCGTGACCGTGGTAACTACCATAGCGAGCAAAATCGCCATCATCGCCAACGTTACAGCTACTATGATGGCAGAGCGCATCAGTGGCGTTATGGCTATCGCTAAATAACTCTACCAACTATAGTCAATAAATCGAAAAGTTTTTCGAGTCGGGGTGCGATCGCCACCCCGTGGCCACCAAGTCGCCAAGAAGCCATAGAACGGCATTGCTGGAGCCTCAGGAGGTGCTTATTTGGGTAGCTTCGTGGGAGATTTATGCGGAAATATTTTTATCCTATAAGCAAAGCCCATCCATCTCGCCTCATGACAAGTCACTGCGAGTGCAATTTGAGGCCTTATTCAAAGTGTTTAAATGAGTTTTGCCTCTTTCAGATTAGGGAGATCAGCAGACTCAATGGAGCCCACAATGTCCATTCAAAAGGAGATCAACATGAGAGTTATTGAGCCTGAAATTGATGAGCAATTTATCAACTCTGGATGGACAAACACGATCGCTGTTCTA
Source organism: uncultured Scytonema sp. (assembly GCA_937873135.1). GTDB lineage: Bacteria > Cyanobacteriota > Cyanobacteriia > Cyanobacteriales > Nostocaceae > Rhizonema. The sequence goes on from CALMVQ010000099.1 coordinate 45,509, forward strand.
ATGATCGTGTTAGGCATCATTGCGATTACGTTTCCCTTCTTTGCAACCGTTGCTTCAATCTTAGTGTTTGGCTGGGTATTCATCTTTGCCGGAATTGCTCAAATTGTTTATGCCTTTCAATCGAGAGGCGCAGGTCAAGTCGTCTGGAAGCTGATTCTAGGTTTCTTGTATATCTTAGCTGGAATTCTTGTGGTGGCAAATCCGCTCGAAGGGGTGCTTGCCTTCACGCTAGTGTTGGGCATTACCATTTTTGTGCAAGGCATTATTCAAGTGTCGATCGCATTTCAAATGCGCCGGATTTCACCTAACTGGGCATGGATGCTTGTGAGCGGAATCATCGGCATTATTTTCGGTATTTTCGTTTGGTCTAACTTTCCGTTTAGCGCCGCTTGGCTGATTGGCATTTTGATTGGAACCAATCTCTTGTTCGATGGAGTTTGGATGCTCACTCTACATTCAGGACAGCGACGCGCTCTACATTAAAGCATAAGGAATACTATGAGCACCATCACTGCCAATCATTAAGTTTTCTGGTTCTTAACCACACAACCAAAATTACTGCTTAGAGCTTGTCACGAAATAACCTTGACATTCATTGGGTTAGAAATGTTCCTCAGTAAACTTCATAGATATCAACTAATAAAAATTATTTTTTGACTTTTGACTTTTGACTTTTGACTTCCCCGAAGGGGTTGACTGCTCCTGATTACGCAAACAATTAATCAACATGAGTAATCTGATGACACAATCTCTCTGGTTTTTTGGCTCTCGCCTCAGCATCATTGCAGATCACACAACTACCGCAGGTCAGTACGATCTGATCGAAGGCTACTTCCTTCCTAGTACACAAATACCCCTCCATCGCCACACACGCTATTCTGAACAAATCTATGTACTGTCCGGGGAGTTTACGGTTTGGGCAGGTGAGAACAAAGCTGTGTTGAGCGCTGGTGAAAGCTTCCTGATTCCTACTGCCACACCCCACACCGTCGCCGTGCTTAACGATCAGCCAGCTCGCGTGTTGGTCGTTGCTGCGCCAAGTGGCTTTGCTCGGTTGATCGCAGCAGTCGGTACACTCGATGAGAAAGAAACACCAGATATGGAGCTGTTTGAACGTATTTGCGTTGAGATCGGCGACGAAATTTTGGGTCCGCCTGGAACCTTACCCTCGGCATGATGCTAGGAGAACATAGCAATCCTCTTAGAACAATGAACAAAATCGGTGCAGAAGTCAGGCATAACACATAGTTTAAGAGGGAACAGGGAACGGGGAACAGGGAACAGGTAAATCCCCTTGACGCAAAAGCAGGGGATTTAAAGCGGACGTATTTTTTCTTGCGCTGTGCGTCGCGAAAAAAATCAAAAGATTTTTTTCATGAATAAATTCAGGGGCTTCAGACCCATATTCTTCGGGGCTATTCTTTTTCCTATTCCCTGTTCCCTGTTCCCGCCCCGAAGGGGCTTGGTGAATGCTGGTAAATTTCATATCACTATGGGTAGGGCTGCAATTGAGAAAGTTTTAGCAACAACGCCTCAGTACAGCATCGAATTCAGACATGACTTGAGCCGTTATATAAGTAAGGAGTTGACAGGTGAAGCCATCACCAACTATGCACGCGCTGATTGTAGATGATTTTCAAACTGCAACATTTCGTTCTGCCGAAATTCCCCGACCGGAACCCACTGCCAACCAGGTTCTGGTGCGAATCAAGGCAAGCGGTGTCAACCCGCTCGACAGCAAAATCCGCACAGGTAAAGCGCCCCATGCCAAACCTGTACTCCCTGCCGTGCTGGGAACCGATCTGGCTGGGGTCGTTGAAGCAGTTGGACAAAATGTCACCGCGTTTAAAGTCGGTGATGAGGTCTACGGACTGACGGGTGGAGTCGGTGGACTGCAAGGTTCACTCGCTGAATTTGCCGCAGTTGATCCCGATCTACTGGCAAAAAAACCAACCAACCTCAGTATGCGTGAAGCAGCAGCTTTACCCTTAGTGGTCTTGACTGCATGGGAAGGACTTGTCGATCGCGCTAATGTACGCGATGGTCAAAAAGTCCTCGTACTTGGCGGCTCTGGCGGTGTCGGTCATGTCGCTGTGCAGATTGCCAAAGCGCGTGGTGCCAAAGTGTTTGCCACTGCCTCGGCTGTTAAGCACGAGATGCTGCAACAACTGGGTGCTGTGCCGAGCGACTACCACAGTGTATCAATTGAGCAGATTGTGCAAATGTATACAGACGGTCACGGCTTTGATCTGGTCTACGATACCGTTGGCGGCTCCACTTTAGACGATGCATTTCAGGCAGTACGTACTTACGGACATGTCGTTAGTAGCTACGCCTGGGGTCAGCACTCCTTGATGCCACTCTCGCGGAAGGCTGCTACGTATTCAGGTATATTTGTGCTTCTGCCTCTACTGAATAGTGAAGGGCGTGCTCATCATGGTGAGATTCTGCATCAGGCTACGCAGTTGGCGGATGCAGGTCAACTACGCCCAATTGTTGATCCTCGCCATTTTACGTTGGATACCGCACTGGATGCCCACAATGCGGTAGAGCAAGGCACATCGGTCGGCAAAATCGTAATCGACATTGCAATATGAGATAAAGTCATGACCACATTTCACACAATCTCAATCGATGGTTTAGATATCTTCTACCGAGAAGCTGGTTCCCGCAGTAATCCAACGATTCTTCTGTTACACGGCTTTCCAACCTCATCTCACATGTTTCGCAATCTGATGCCTGCGCTTGCCGATCGCTTCCATCTAGTTGCCCCGGATTATCCGAGCTACGGCAACAGTTCTATGCCAACGGTGGATGAGTTTGACTACACGTTTGATCGCTTGGCCCAAATTGTGGAGAAATTTATTACCGCAATCAATCTGAAGCAATATAGCCTCTACGTAATGGATTATGGCGCTCCCATTGGCTATCGGATTGCAGCTAAATATCCAGAGCGAGTGGAAGCGCTGATTGTCCAAAACGGGAATGCCTATGAGGAAGGTATACGTGGCGAATTTTGGAACCCAGCTAAAGCCTACTGGCAAGACCGTTCTCCTGAGAATGCTGACAAGCTCAGATCATTTTTCACATTGGAAACAACTAAGTGGCAATATACCAATGGCGTTCGCAATCTGGAAGCCATCAGCCCTGATACCTGGAATATGGATCAACTCTTCCTCGATCGCCCCGGCAACGATGAGATTCAGCTGGCGCTACTGTATAGCTATGGCACGAATCCACCACTATATCCGCAATGGCAGGAGTATTTTCGCAAATATCAGCCACCTACCCTGATTGTTTGGGGTAAGAATGATGACATTTTCCCGGCTGAAGGCGCTTATCCCTACAAGCGCGATCTGAAAGACGTTGAGTTTCATTTACTCGATACCGGACATTTTGCCCTGGAAGAGGAAGGAGATGCGATCGCAGATCGTATTCGTCACTTTAGAGGTGTATAAAAACAACCGGATATTGATGCGGCAAACTTGTAGGAAAAGTTGAATATTGAGTACTCTTTCTCATAGAGGTTTATTAAATATGTTCGATCTCGACCAAACTATCAAAGATCGGCACTCAACCCGAAAATTCTTATCCAAACCCGTGCCGCGAATTTTACTCGATGAAGCTCTTGCTCTAGCACAGCTCGCGCCGTCGAATTCCAATACCCAGCCGTGGCGGATAGTATTTGCTGAAGGTACTCGACGCGATCAGCTGAAAATGGCTTTGCTAAAGCAAGCTCAACATTTTGACATGTCTCAGTTACCCAAAATCGCTCAACTGCCAGAGGCATTCCAGCATTACCGCCAGAAACTAGGCGAACAAGTCTATGGAGCGATGGGGATTGCTCGTGAGGATACAGCGAGTCGAGAACGAGCCGTTCTGCGTAATTACGAATTTTTTGATGCCCCAATGGTCGGTATCGTCTGTATGCACCGAGAACTAGGCGATGCGGATGCTTTAAGTGTAGGGATCTATTTACAAACGCTGATGCTGAGTCTGACTGCTCGTGGACTGGGCACTTGTGCTCAGGTTTCGCTAGCCGCTTATCCTGAAATCATTCGCAGCGAGTTAAATATCCCACCGGAACTATCGATCCTGTGCGGTTTAGCCGTTGGCTACACCGATCCTGATTTTCCTCCTAATCACCTGCATATTAGCCGCGATCCCGTTGAGAAAAATATCTCATTTCTCGACGATCTTGAGCTAGCACATAGAAGTGATTGGAATACTCTTATTGGAGTGTAAGATTTGTGGGAAAATAGTGGGAAAATCGCCAAAACGTACTCCCAGAGATGGTTTTAAGGATCTTTATTTAAGCCGGAAGCTTGGAAAGATGTTTATCAATTGTCTGCTATTTACAAGGAGAGCGAAATGTACGCTATTACTGGAATTACAGGTCAGGTCGGCGGTGCCGTCGCCCGCAAATTGTTGAGCGACAATCAGTCTGTCTGCGCTGTGATTCGTGATGCTAATAAGAGAACCGCCTGGGTCGAGCAGGGTTGTGCAGTTGCCCTGGCGGACATGAACGATACTGACGCGCTCACAGCAGCTTTTACCGATGCCGAGGGTGTCTTCGTTGTGATTCCGCCAAACTTTGCGCCATCACCGGGCTTTCCCGAAACACGGGCAATTGTCGCTGCTCTGCGTACTGCGCTCACAGCAGCGCATCCGGGCAAAGTCGTCTGCCTGTCCACCATTGGCGCACAGGCAACCCAGTCAAACCTACTGACTCAACTTCAGATATTGGAGCAAGTATTGGGGGATCTGCCGATGCCGATCGCCTTTCTTCGTCCCGCCTGGTTTATGGAGAACGCGTATTGGGACGTAGCACCCGCCAGAGAGAGTGGCATTATCCAAAGCTTCCTGCAACCGTTGGATAAACCTGTGCCGATGATTGCGACGGCGGATATCGGTCGTGTTGCCTCCGAGTTGCTGCAACAGACTTGGAGTGGACGGCGAATCGTCGAAATCGAGGGCCCGCAACGGGTAACGCCGAATGACATTGCAAAGGGCTTTTCCAAGGTTCTAGTAGGCTTTAATTGCTAAAACCCTGATATTTTTGTAAGGATAGTCTCTTACAAGACCAATAAAAATAAAGGGGGGGGACAATGGAACGGCAACGATATATTGTACGTCTGAGCTTAGAAGAACGGGAAGAATTGGAAGGAATTGTACGCAAGGGCAAAGGAGGGGCAGCGAAGATTCGTCAGGCGCAAATTTTACTGCATAGTGACGAGAATGCGCAAAAGCAGCTGACAGTAGAAGAAATCGCCAAACTTTTGCATTGTCATAAGGATACCGTCTGTGAGGCACGCAAGCGCTTGGTGGAGCGTGGTTTTTCGGCGGCTCTGGAGCGAAAAAAGCGTGGGACGCCGCCCATATCGGCGTTGTTTGATGGCGAAGCGGAAGCAAGGCTTATTGCCTTAGCGTGCAGTGCAGCACCCGAAGGACGTGCCCGGTGGACGTTGCACCTTTTGGCAGACCGAGTGGTAGCGCTCGGGATCGTTCCGCATTGTTCACACAATACCGTACATGAGGTGCTAAAAAAAACGAACTCAAACCTCATTTACGTAAAGTCTGCCGGGCGGAAGCTTCCGTCCGGCGAGCTTTACGAGAATGCTGGGTTATCCCCTCGGAGCAGGATGCCGACTTCGTAGCAGCAATGGAAGACGTGCTATCGCTCTATCATCGCCCATATGATCCTGACATTCCAATGGTCTGTATGGACGAACAGCCCGTGCAGCTCTCCCTTGGAAACCCGCCTCCCCCTGCCCATGGAACCAGAGAAACCCGAACGATACGACTACGAATACGAACGCAACGGCACCGCCAGCATCTTCATGTTCAGTGAGCCAAAAGCCGGAATTCGCAACGTTTCCGCCCATGAACAGCGCACCATGACCGATTGGGCATATCAGATAAAGAATCTCCAAGGGCGTGCAATATCCTGCTGCTAAAAAAGTCGTGTTGGTATGCGACAACCTCAATACTCATAAGCCAGGTGCTCTCTACAAAACGTTTCAGCCAGACGAAGCAAAGCGCCTTCTGGACCGCCTCGAAATTCACTACACTCCGAAACATGGATCCTGGTGAGCCAGTGCGTTGGGCGGGTTCCCCGACTTGAAGCAACTGGCGAACCCGAAGGGCTCAACATGGCCGAAATCGAACTTGCAGCCCTCACCCGTCAGTGCCTCGACCGACGCATTCTAGATCTTCCAACTCTCCAAGCCGAATTAGCTGCTTGGAATACCAGCCGCAATCACGCTCAAACTAAAATTGATTGGCAATTCACCACACCAGACGCCAGAATCAAACTCAAACGCCTGTATCCGGTTATTAATGATTAAAGCCTACTAGCACAGAGCAAAAAGAAATTTACAATTCAATCCAACCTATTACAATTACAGAGGCTCTGGAAGAGATTAATTTTAATGATTAAAAAGCGATCATCATAAATTACTCATATTAGTTTCAGATGAAGTCCATAAGGTTTATTATGCCGCGCCATCTTCTAATCTACCTTGATTATCAAGAACTTTATCTGTAACAACAATAAGTCCCGGTCCATTTATGGATAGGGACTTGTTATTTAGAAGAACTTTACTGCTAATGTAGGTCGGAATGAGCGTCACCCGGAGGGTCACATGCTTCGCAGCGTTTCAATTGAGAAGTTTTCTGCTTAACACTCAAGAACTTCGTAAGACGGTTTCTATGTCTGTTATAGCCAATTGTTCTGATGAAAAAGTCAATTAAGTACTTACGCAAAATAAATTGCATCTTGTTTTAATAATAATGTAAAATATCTTCTTGACAAGAAGAAGGCAAACAAAAATGCGATCCAAGATGCTGAGGACTACATTAAGGTTCTTATGGGGATAGAAGTTGCTCACTTCCCCCATCACCGCCAAGTAAAAAAAGTAGATTTATCACCCCCAAATGTAAAACAAAAGTTAACGGAAGTCAGCCTTGATGAGGTCTGAGCAAGAAGAAGACGAGTCACTCTCCGAGTAAGCTGAAGTAATTCGCGATCGTGACTCGCGAATTATTCTTGCTCCCCGTATTTTTGTCAAATTGGGATGCTCCCAAGTCACTTAATCGTGAACTGTTCCATCGGGCATCTTTGTTCCAGCCAATCCTGTTCTCCGCATATTTGCCCCGTCCATATTTGCACCACTCAGATCTGCCTTACTTAAATGTGCCCCGTCCAGATCTGCCTCACCTAGCTTTGCCCCTTTTAAGTTAGCTCCACTCAGATCCGCTCCCCTAAGATCAGATCCGGTAAGGTCTGTCTCACCTAAGTTAGTGGAACTCAAGTTGGCTCCGCCTAGCTTGACATAGCTTAAATCTGCTCCACTTAAATTTGCGCCCTTCAAGTCGGCTCCACTCAGATCTGCACCAACCATTTCTGCACTAAGACGGCACAATTCAATCATTCGTGCATCAGCAAGGGTTACCTGATTTAATTTCGCTTGACTAATATGTGCATCAGTCAGATCTGCCCCTCTTAAGTCTGCACCAATCAAGTGCGCTCCCATTAGGTTTACCCCAATCAGATTTGCACTCTTCAGACAGCCCTGAATTAAGCTTACGTTACTAAAGTCCCGTTCCCCTGCTGCGTATCGTCTCAACAGTTCTTGTGTTTCCATAAAAAAAATAAATGATTGCTTTTTTTTAGTTAAGTAAATATTATCATTAAACCCAAGAGTTTATTGTTAACTAATGTAAATATTTATCAATTACGAGCAAGACAGTATATACAACCAGCCAAGTTTACATTTATTTCCGCATGAGAGCTAATTTGTTTTGGAGTTGAGCCAAGATCAGGCACCTAGCATCCGTAAATCTAGAGCCGTATGAATTGTTGCGACTGGATGCGAGAGATCTAGAATGAACGGCACGGAGATTTATTTTTATGGATCTTCCTAAGGACAAGTGCGATCGGGCTAGATGTTGGATCAGTTACATAACTTAACGACTCACTCATAGGTTGTGTGATAAGGTTAAATTAACGAAAAAATATAAAATAAAGTTTTCTTATTTATTGGGGTTGATTCATTTTGACACTTCACATATTATCCTCCTGGATAATATGATTACCATTGAGAGCTACAACCTTGAAGTTATCCCCGGAACTCGTAACCAAAAAGGCTCTTTTGTTCCGGAGACTGTTTACAAAATGCTTTGGCTGTTGAAAAAAAGTCAAAGAGTGTCTGTTCTCGCTCATTCAAAATATTAGGGTTAGTAACTGTAAGCTGAAACCTATACACCTTTACCCAAAGCTTGACTTTTTGGGGATATTCACACAGAAGTAGTATACGTTTAATCAGTACGGGTTAGTAACGCTCATATAAGGTGAAACCTATCAAGACACGTGCTACAAACTGGTTTTAACAACCAAATAAAATGCAAAGCAGTCCCCTAGATCGGGCTAACCCTCCTTCTCCCAAGGGGAGAGGCTCTTCGCGTTCAGGGCTGTCTCACCGTTCGCCCCTACCAAGGATTTCAACGAACGCATAATTAATTTTCGGAGATGTCTATTACCTTGCTTTCCGTTTCAGCCAAAACAAACTTTGATGATAGTCCAACAGGAGAATTGAATATGTTGCTTGTGCTCAAAGGCAAAAACATTGAAGTCACTGACGCCATTCGTCTGTATGTACATCAGAAGATTGAAAGGGCAGTGAACCACTTTCAGAACTTGACAACTGAAGTGGATGTGCATCTATCAGTAGCCCGTAATCCTCGAATCAATCTCAAGCAGGCAGCTTTTGTCACCATTTACGCCAACGGAAGTGTGATCCGTGCCGAGGAGAGTAGCGAGAGCCTATACGCCAGTATAGACTTGGTAGCTGATAAGATTGCGCGTCAACTGCGTAAATACAAAGAAAGGCGTCGCCAGGGGATGAGAACATGAACGCATGATAAAGAGCGCACAGGGGCAGTGGAGAACTTTCGGAATGTTCATAGCTAACTGCTAACTCACTAATAGCTGAATGCTTACGTTTTTGTTAATTTGGCAGGCTAGTTCAAGAAAAATTTTCCCGAAATTGGGTTGTCTTTGAGGGATTGAACAAAATCCCTTAAAGTCATTAATTTGCCATTTAAGGTGAACTTAGGGGTGCCATTTGGAGTAACAATTCTCACCTCACCGTCTTTGATCTGAATCTTATTCTTAATGCTGTCCCATAGAGTGTCGAAGCTCTCGTCATCCTTGCAACCATTAGCATCAAGAAACTTTTGGCGCACTTCGGTTTTTAGCGATCGTGCTTCTGCAGCTTGGGTACGCGCCTCAAAGTGCTTGATTACATCTCCATAAGCACTCTCTCTTAGGGTTTTGTTTTCAGCCTGAACTTGCTCTAACTGAGTTTTTATGATTTCCAGTTGTGAGATTAAAGCGGCCGATCTCTGGTATTCCGCTTTTAAGGCAAGCTTTGCATTGGTTAACAAGACTTTGTCATCTAGTTGCTGTTTGTTTTTAATTTTGTCTGATTCCATTTTGCTCTCAGGGGTTATATTTATTCAGTGTATTTTTATTAGATTTTAATTCAAAAAAATGTATTAACCTGGCAAATCTTATTCAAAATAAATATTGTAAATTTTGTTGATAATACTTTTGTCTTTTCTGAAGCATAATTTGAGGTGATCCACTTACTATTTATTTTAATAATTGCAATCTTTCTAGTACAAATTATACAACTTATACGCTATTCAAACGCTTGCTCAAACATGATTTATGACAACAGGGTGTCATACTAAACCTTGTTAACAGATCCCACGCTCACCGCGAATGCAAATACATGGCTGACATTGTTGATACTCCAGAAAAGTACTGGTTTTTTCGGCACTCTAGTAGTTGCGGTCAATGCTGGTGGTCTGGTAAATACTCTTAAAGGAACTGGACCATAAATGGTCTTTGCCCATACTGACGAGGCTTTTGCTAAGCTTCCATCTGGTCCAATGCAATTGCCTTCCTCCCTAATCACTGCTTGCAGCCAAGGTCGTCTATCTCCAACAATCAGTGAATTCATGATGAGTAAGCATAGTTGTCCTTACTGTTCAGACGTTTTACTCCGTCACGTACGTTTGGGAAAACTTTACTGGCGTTGTAGCTGCTGTCATCAGGAAATGCCAGTTTAAAAAACCAAACCAGAAAAAAGGAATTCAGATTGATTTAACACTTTTCTTAATTTTTATATTGTAGTTAAAAAAATCACCCTAGAAATGAAACAGTACCCTATCATGCTGTGCGGAAATCAATAAAATACCAGTCACCTGGTTAACTCCTCTCTAGGGTTACCAGGTTTTTTAGCACTGTTGCAAGTGAAATCACTATTGGGGCGCAGATGTATCCAAATAATAGATTTTCTACTAATATTCAATCTCTCCAAGGGCTGCGAGTACTGCTTGTAGACAATAATGTCCATTTCTGCCATTTGATGACGCTGCTACTGCAAGCCTATGGTGTGGAGGTGCAAACGGCATTTTTAGCCCAGCAAGCTTTGAAAATATTTGTGCAATGGCAACCTGATGTCCTCGTGAGTGACATTGCCTTGCCTCTTGAGGATGGCTATGCCCTGATTCAACAAGTGAGAACCAACGCCGGAGAGCGAGGAGAAGTGGTGCTAGCCATTGCTGTGATAGACTTTGCCAATGAAAAGATGCTTCAACGTGCTCTGTGTGCTGGGTTTGACCTATGGTTCACCAAACCCTTTGATCTTGATGAGTTCGTTGCTGAGCTTGCCTGTTTAGCAATTTGTTAATAGTCCTCATACACTATTGCTCAACGGATTTTGGGTCATGACAGAACTTGGCAAAAGTTAAAAGTTAAAAGGCACTCATAAAGAAAAAGAA
>CALMVQ010000100.1 GCA_937873135.1 uncultured Scytonema sp.
TTTAATTATGGGGATTCTCTTTTTACTTTTTACTTTTTACTTTTTACTTTTTAAACATCATCTTTGCTCAACGACTCTACTTAATAGTGGCAAAGTAAAAACAAAAAATTACTTGTATGATAATATTAGTTTCTCCTCGCCCTAGCTGATAGTTGTTCTTCAGGGGGAGAGCCTGGTAAATCGACAACAGATGGAGCTAAAGAAACTGTAATATCAGCACAATTGATCACGCCTCCCAACAGTCCGAGTTCAGCTTCGACCATTTGATCGATTGCTTCGACAAACACGTTTTCTTGTGTATAATTTGGTCGCGCTAAGAGTACAATACCGTCGCTGTAGGGTTGGATTAACAAAGCATCATTTGATAAGCCTAGAGGATGAGTATCTAAAATCACAATGTCAAAGCGCTCGCGGGCATCCTCTATCAGCCGTCGCATTTCGCTAGATTCAAGTACAGCAGCCGATTGACGTACGGGGCCTGGACTGGGAATAATGTATAAATTCTCTACATCAGGAACTAAGCGGACACAATCGCTCAAGCTGGCGTAATAACGCAGGGGTTCAACGGTAGCATCAAGATCTGGAGTGACTCTAAGTGATGAAGAATAAGAGGGCGATCGCAAATCTGTTTCAATAATCAAGGTTCTTTTCCCCGCGCGTGCACAAGCTATACCCAAGTTATAAGCAGTCGTTGTCTTTCCTTCAGAACTACTCGTGCTGGCAATCATCACAACCTTGAGGCTTCTAGTACCAATCCGCCGCAAATTACTGCGGAACTTTTCATAAAACTCCAAATAGAGAGAGTCTGCTGAAAGTAAAACAGGCAATGCACCAGGAAACAAATTATCAACTGGTAGCAAAGGTAATTCGCCAAGTAGTGGGACTTCCCTCTGTTTGAGACTGTTGCGAATATCTTCCTTGGTTTTGAAACTTCCTTCCAGCGAGCCCAAAAGAAATATGACGCCGCCACCAACCAATAAGCCTAGTAAAACACCAACACCTAAAGTTAGAGGTACACCCAAAGGAGGTCGGCCTGCAACAATGACCAGGGGTACTCTAGCAATGCTGAGACTACTGACTGTTTCTGCTTCTGCTGTCCTAGCATCAGTCAGCTTAGCCTGCATTTGGTCAAAAATCGTTCTTTTGAGGAGAACCTGCTGTTCTAAGCGCGATCTCTGTAGCTGCTTGTTAGGTACTTGAGAATAATCTTGACGCAATCGCGCATCTTCTTTTTCCAAGTCAACGAGTTGTTTTTGCAGTGTTTCTTGCTGGGTTTGCAAAGCTACTAGTTGATTTGCCAACTGCTGGCGTGCGGGATCTAAACTGCTTTGGTTGCGGATACCCGTAACGTTACTGGCAAGAGGTGCTGCTTTACCGCCACCACCCACCACCTCAACTGCACGCTGCTGGAGTTGTTGATTAAAAACGTCTAGATTGCGCTGTAACTGATCCCTTTCCGGGTATTCGGGTTTTGCGCCTCTTTTCTTGAGCAGTGCAATTTGCCCCTCTGTTTGATAAATTTGCGATCGCAAGTTGATCAGAATTGGATCGGCACTCAAAGCCGAAGAAACGTAAGCTTGGTTGGTGCTTAACCCCAACTTTTCTTGTAAACTGTGTATTTGAGCCGTAATCCCCGTTAAAGTCAGTCTAATTTGCCGTTGCTCAACTTCGCTTGTAGTGACTGCGTTCAATAAACTGCCGTTCTCTGCCGCCAATATTGCCGGTCTTTCTTTGCGATCATAGTGTTCCAGTGCCTGCTCTGCTTTTTCCAGTTCTTGCTTAACCTGTGGTAAGCGATCATTAATTTTTTGAATAATTAACTTTAATCTCTTAGTATTAATATCAGCGCTTAGCTTTTGCATTGCTAGCATCAGTTCTTGCAATGTTTCTCTTGCTCGCTTGCTATCTTTATCTTGATATTTTATTTGAATAAGTGTGGATGCAGGTGATGAGTCGCCACCCGTACCAGCCTTTGCTTTTTGAGGCAGTTCGATCACCAGATTTTGATTGAGCTTTACTGGGTTAATATTTTCTTTTGCTGCTACAGGCTCAATAATTGACTCTGATCGCAAAATGTCCTCACTCAGTTCCTGTCCTTCCTGCTGAATTTGAGTCCCGGTTAAAGAAAAAGAGACTGGGGGACGAGAGTAGCTCAATGCACCACTTGCTACGTAGCTTGGAGATTCTGGTTGCACAGCCACCACCGTTGAACCTATTACAACTAAACCAAAACCAGCTAATCCAATCCACTTATATTTATCGAATGCAATAAGATAGCGTTTAACAATCGGTGGGGTCATGGTAGTACACTTAGGCGAGCAGAGATAAGGATGTTTCTGAAATAACCTACATTGAAAAACTTCGACGTGATTACTTTTACATTTTACCTTTGATTTCTCAGGAAAATTATGGTAAACAAATTAGATTCATTAAGCTTTTAGTAGTTATTAGACCCACCTAAGAATTGAAAGAAACGGATAAAGCTTTGAATATCAAAAAAGGGTCGAGTAATAGTACTGATAGCGTTAGTGATTTTACCAATAAGGTTCCGATTAACAACGATAACATCATTATCTTGAAGTGCCACGTTTTGAGCTAAATCTCCTTTCAAAGCCTTGCTCGCATCAATTCTTTGGGTAACGGCTCTACCTCGTTCTGCATCGAAGCGAACCAGACCAATTTCGTGAAGGTTGCTAGTATCAAGAGTGATGCCTGATAAGGCGTCGATTATACTACTACCATTTGGCAGGGGTATAGTTGTCAAACCCCCTCCAGGGTAGTTTAAAATCCGAATTCTAATCTGAGGTACAGCCAAGGTAGAGCGAGCTACTAAATTGCGGTCATAATTATCATCAGTAGCAATTTCACGACGCGGTACAATGATCGCATCACCATCTTGCAGGCGGAAAGTCGCTTGTCCTGTGCCGTTTAGTAATGGAGTATATAAATCAATATTTTGTGACACGACAGAACCATCAATCAACTTCCGACGCACTTGCACTTGCCGAAGATCTGCTCTGGTCATCGTACCACCTGCTAATAGCAACGCATCTGAAACACGAGGGGTGATTGGATTAATAGGATAAATCCCCGGTCGGGGCACTTCCCCACTAATCGAAACTTGAATTGGTCGCTGTCCTACTAATGATACTGCCACATTTGGCTTCACAAAAGTTCGACTTAATGCCAAGCGAATTTTTTCTTGCGCTTCGTCCAATGTCAAGCCTTGTACAGACAACGTTCCTACTTGCGGTAATAAAATAGTCCCTTCAGGACCAATAGGAGCTTGAAAACTCAATTCCGGACGCAGCGCTGTTAGTGATAACGTTACAAGCGGATCGGCGACAAAGCGATTCAAGCCCAAACGAATTTTATTTTGTGCCTGCTGTAATGTTAAACCTTGGAGTTTTACAGTTCCCAGTAGAGGCACCACAATGTTTCCTTCTGGATTGATCGAGGCTTGAAAACTCAAATCCGGAAACCGCTCAACTACTACGGAAATACCATCTCCAGGTCCGAGAATATAACTACCGGGAGGACGCTGAACTGATACACCCAGGACATCTCCAATCCCCAAGATGTAGCGGCTAAATTGTGGTGACGTTCCATCACTCACACCACTAGGTGCCACTTCAGTAGCTGGTGGAGGCACGGGAGGTTGTGGTGAGAATTGTCTGAGTGGAACACCGCTTGGTAGTAGTGGTTGTTTTGGAAAAAGTTGTGGTGACAATTGTCTCGGTGGGACAGCACTTGGCAGTGGGGATTGTTGTGGGAATGGCAATGGCTGCTGAGCAACAACAGGTTGGAGAGATGTTACTAATAACTGAAGGTTGACAAAACACAGGGCGCTAAAAGCACGCATATTACATTGGGAATTAAGTAGATTTGGTGACGCTTTCACTGATAACGGGTTGCGTTAAATGGTTATTTTACTGTGGAAATAGGCAAAAAGCACAGCTACTCATTTACCTGAAAAATGCTGTAATTAACCGCTCCCTCGCTGTGAACGCTCTTGTAAATCAAAATGTTCTACAAAAAAGTTGACATTAATGCCGACTGCACTGTTTTTCCAAGAGATTGAGCATCCTGCCAAGTTTTTTCTACCTGTCCAAAAGGCTCCATAGGAATGAGAATGGTAACAGCAACCCAAGGAGCGCGTTTCTGGTGCCACTTTGCCACTTGATCGGCGACGAACCAAGGTAAAGGAGATGTATTACCGCCATTTTGCCAAGCATACCATTGCAAAACAGCAAAGGTTTTCTGTTTTGTGGTGGCACGAAAGAATGCAGCTTCTACCTTTACTTCACTATTAGAAGACGCTGGTGCCTGTTTAACAGTAAATTCCGTAGAACGAAATTGAGATTTGTCCCACTGAGCCCAGCTATTAATTTCCGTCCATTCCACTTGGGGTTGGTCTTTCGGACCATTTTGCGGTAGTAACAAGAGGATCGCCTTGATTGGAGAGTTGTTTTTCTCAATTTCTTGGTACGACCATTTGTATCCGCCAATAGGTTCTTCCCGTTGTTCGGTCGTTTGCCACCCTGGAAGCGTCAACCCCATGTGGTGAATCTGTTTCAACTTCTTTAGGCTGACTACAGCTGGTGGCTGCTGCCATTGCCAGTGTCCTTTCAAGTACCCTGGAACTGCTCCCATCACCAACACTAGTAGCAGTAACAAAAGAGCCACTATCTGATAAAGCTGGCTTTCCTTGAAGAACTTGAAAAAGTAAATCATTGCTGAAGTATCCAGTACTTAGATAAAATTTTACCAGATAAGGCTTTAACTGGAAAGATCTTAGAACTCAGTTGTCAGAATTCAGGATGAAGAAATCAATATAAAACCGTATAAAATTGTATACTTAAAGATAAGTATAGAAAGGAAAAAAAGTTTTACTCCCCCCTCTCCCTAAACGGTAATATAAAGGCGGGAGTTAAGCGCAGCTTCATGGAGAAACGGTATAAGTCCGGTTTAATTTTCAGAATTCGGTTGAATCTCTGGAACTTCTGAGAAATATTTATCAATCCAATTTAGAATCGGTACTAATGAAAGCAGCATCATAGTTGAGTATAAATCACCACCCCACCCTGCGTGCAGCCACTCAAAAGCCCTTTCTTGACCTGTGCCGTGAAAAAAAGTAAGTAGAGTGTTGCGAATAATATTGGCAGCGATGCTCATCACAACTGAAAGACTTAAAAACCAAACGATTTTACGGCGCGAAGACAAAGCACCTGTCCAATAAAGTAGAATCAAGCCGACATAAAGACTAGTAAACATCATTTTCAGCCCCGCACAGTAGGGAGCAACTTCCACAATCTTCCCTCCCACGTACAGATTTACCCCATCTACAGTCACTGCCATCCCAAACTGACTTAATATGAAGGCTACAGTGCCAGCAATAAAGCTTTGGAGGGGTAATGTATAGGGCGCAATTAAATAGGGGACTGTTGTTGGAGTTGCCAAAAATACCAAAAGTAAGGGGAATGCTTGCAATTGGAAGCCAGGAATTCCTTTGAACCACAAGCAGAGTCCTGTTAAAAGAGCAGGTAAAGAAAGGTTAACCCAATCACTGACACCACTTAGGTAAAAAAGACTTCCCACTATCAGAAAAATTGCACCTAAAGCATGATGACGATCAGGTAGCCTTCGCCACTTTTTCCGATTTGTCCAGCCTAAGTAAGTAGCAAATGGTAACCCAATAATCCCGTGGCTAAAATATTCGTGTTCTGTGCTGATATTTTTGTGAAGCCAACCATCCCACCAGTACAGTAATACAGGAGCATAAAGTAACACCAATATAATTAAAATAGCCGCACTTAATAATTGTGGAGCATTTGTGTTTTTTAACCGACGTTGGATTTGCATAATTTTAAATAGTACTTATACCTATAATTTTAGGAAAATTCAGCAAACATCAGTCGGTTATAAGAAAAGTTTGTCTACATTAGGTGACAGGGAAACGCCTGCTGAATGCTTACACAGGTTAAATGTACAACAACTTTTTTTGTTCGCATCTGAGGCTGGTTGCGATCGCCGCTACAACTTCCCTTACTTGGCTATTATTCAAACCTGGATACATGGGTAATGATAATATTTGCTGCGCCAACTTTTCGGCACGGGGAAAGTCACCAGCTTGATAGCCTAAGTTGGTGAATGCTGGCTGGAGATGACAGGGAATTGGATAGTGAATACCATTTTGGATTCCTACTGCTGTCAGTTCTTCTTGAAGTTGCTGGCGGTTTGTGGCACAAGAATCATCTACTTTAATGACGTAAAGGTGATAAATGTGTCCCTCTGCACTGTGATTTTGCATCGGGATTATCCCGTTTGATGCTACTCGTGCTAATTCTGTATCGTATTCTTGGGCAGCATTCCACCGTTCGCGATTCCAGTCTGATAAATATGGGAGTTTCTGATGCAATACTGCTGCCTGCAATGTATCCAAGCGGCTGTTAGTTCCAAATTCCACATGATAATACTTTTGATGAGCACCGTAATTCCGCAAGCGTAAAGCTTTTTGGGCGATATCCACATCTCGCGTTACCAGCATCCCGCCATCTCCAAATGCCCCCAAATTCTTGCTAGGATAGAAACTAAAAGCTGCGGCAATCCCCACTGAACCAGCCCTATATCCTTCTCTTTCGGCTAAGTGCGCTTGAGCTGCATCTTCAAATATTAATACTTTATATGTTTCGGCAAAGTCTAATAATTGCCTTGGTGATACCATTTGACCATACAAATGCACGGGGAGAATCGCTTTAGTTTTTGGTGTCACTGCTCGTGCTGCTGCATCTAAATCAATTAAAGCTGTTTGATAATCACAATCAACAAAAATTGGTTTTGCTCCAGCACGAAGTACTCCGATTAGCGTTGCTACAAAGGTGTTTGCTGGCAAAATGACTTCATCTCCCGCACCAACGTTACAGGCTTGTAAGCCAAGTGCGATCGCATCTGTTCCTGAGGCAACACCGACACCATAATTTGTACCGCATGCTGTAGAAAATGCGACCTCAAAATCGAACAGTGCTTGCCCCAAAACAAAATCTCCTTTATCCAATACATTCAGAATTGCTTGTTGTAGTTGATTTTGAATTGGCTGATGTTGTAGCTTCAGATCTACAAAAGGAATTCTGACTGTCATTTTATTCATTTTATCAATAGTCATAATAATGAATTTTAAAAATACTCTTCGTAAAGACACATTCTATTTTTGTCTAAAGACTAAAATTTGAGCAGAGCATTCTGATGAAGAGTTAGTAAAGTTTTTATGAGCTTTTAAATATTTACCAAAACTTAAGAGGTGATCTCACTTAAAACTTGCAAATTATATCACAAATAAAAAATATTTTTTTTGCTTGGCAAAACCATCAGATATTTATACACAAATATCATTACCTCTGATATGTTAACCTAAGTTACTAGTTAGGCATATGTGGTAGTTATTAATAGGTAATAATTTCTTTTCCATTGCTCATTGTCAGGACGCATCTACATAGCTAGTGCAACAAGGCAAAAGTAAAAAGTCAAAAGGCACTCATAATGAAATCCTTATATATCAAGCTTTTGGTTTGAGATTTACTGGTAAGTTATTTCAGCTAGCCTGCGCTAGTACAGGTCGGCACTCTCTAAAGTTACCATTCTAAACAGCTAAAGAGCGTGTGTTTCAAGCTTTTGAATTTTTACTTATTAATTCTAAGGGAGTAATACTAGCAACTTCGTTATTAGCAGTCGTGCTAAAATTTTCATCACTCAGGTAAAACTAAATATAGCGACAATTCATATCAATATAGTTACTTTACTAAAATATATGTTGAGTATATATACTGAAACTTTTTCTTTGTAGTAATAATGCAAACCTCTCTTATTCAATCCTTGGGTCAAGACACTCAAATCATCAGTTCTTTAACCTTTGACAAAATTCACGATTAAATTCACTCTCCCTCTCTCCCTTGTGCGCTCTTTTACCCAGATCCCCAAACTCAAAAAGTCAAGTTTTGCTACAAACAAAAAAAAATTTTACTTTCACCTTGTTTGTCTGACCCAAAATTGGGGAATGCTTAAGAATAGCAAATAACCCAGAAACACAGGTTAGATGAATTACAATATCGAGCAATTATCAAGGTAGCAGTGGTAATGGTAGAGCCTGAAAATAAATTGTTTACCCTAAAGGATAGTTGGGGTTCTATAGAAACCAGAGAACAACAGCGCCTGAAAGCGTTGTCTGATTTAGGTTTACGGCAACCAGAAACGATTCCAGTCTTTGAAGAAGCCACTCAAACTGCTGCACACTTTTTGGAAGCACCAATTTCCATTTTGGGATTCGTGGATCAAGAACGCCACTGGTTCAAATCAGCAGTGGGTTTATCGAGGTTGGGACTTATGAATCAGTTGGCACAAAGCCGTCAGTTGTTACGTCGGGAATCTTTCTGCACCCAGGTAGTAGAAAGCTTACAAACATTTGTGATCAATGATACGCACAAATTACCAGGTATAGAGTATACTACAAGTAAGCTCGTGCAGGATTATGGCATTCGCGCCTATTTGGGAGCGCCACTGATTGACGCTTCAGGAAACTGTTTGGGTGCCTTGGCAGTCATGGATCTGATGCCGCGCAACTTTACAACTCGAGACATTGAGTTTTTACAGATCATCGCTCGTTGGAGCATGAGTGAATTTGAGCGAAATCGGCTGTTACAAACAACTGCAAACATCAATACTCACAATGTTGATCCTAATTGGTCACTTCCACCAGCCACCACGACCGAAGTCAAAATTAATCCATCAGAGCAAAAATCAGTTCCTACCAACCAACTAAAACTAGAACTTTTGGGACTGTTAACTCAAGAGTTGCGTACACCCTTAACATCTGTTTTAGGTATGGCTAGTGTACTGGGACGAGAAATATATGGTCCGTTAACAACTAAGCAAAGGGAATATTTAGAAATTATACAACATAGTGGTCGGTACTTACTTTCCTTAGTTAATGAAATTTCTGAATTGGGCGTCTTGGATGAAAGCGCAAATGTGTTAAATCTGACGCCTGTGGATATTGAAATGCTCTGTCAACAAGCTATCGGTACCTTAGAAGAGGCAGCCAATCGCCGAGAGCAAGACATACGCTTGTCTATAGAACCTGGACGTAGTCGCATTTGGCCTTTAGATAAAGAGAAGGTGCGGCAAATTCTCTATCACCTCATTTTTAGTGTGATTCAACTCTCTGCAACAGGCAGTGTTGTCCGCATTCATGTTTCCTACAAAGATAATACACTGAACATAACTGTATGGGTGTCGCATCCTTGGCTAGGAGATGGTATTACTGAGGTGGACCCTTACTTTCGCGTTAATACAGCGTTACTCGAGCTGACAGATAGTGATCAACACTACAACACGTATTCGGAAAATCAGGAATCAGCAGAGTTACCAGTAGTACATGAACACCCAAAAGATTTTAGTGTTGTTAAGTCGGGTTCCCGAAGTGTAAGTTCGAGCTTGGATTTAGCTAAATCTCAGAATAATCTGTCTCGCGAAAGCTTGGGTTTGTTGCTAAGCTGTCAATTGGCAGAATTGCATGGCGGAGAAATTTCGATTCAAGGTTCACTAGAGTCGGGATATCGTTATGTACTCAGTTTGCCACTACATTTGGGAACAGTAGATACAGTCAGCGATGTCTAACTGAATAGCAATTAGCGATCTTCTGCTCTTCCATTAGTAATTTGCAATCTATGTTATGACTTTTTAAAGACTACCCAAATTATCATTGAATCCAAGTTGTGCAATCTGTGCTAATTGGCAGCAGCTGTTTATGAATTTAGTTTGGCAACGATTTACCTTGTCTTATTTACCGCTTAAAGAATATCTTGACACCAGCTACCTACACCGTTTGGTAGGTGTATTCCGTTCTTGGCGGCAAACGAGTATTTTAATGCAGTGGGGAGATACCATAGCGGCAGCATTACTCAGTTTGGTATATGCTCTTGCTCCTTTTGTTCCTAACGAGCTGCTAGCACTGTTTTTAGTGGCTTGCGCTGGATTTTGGCTGCTGTTGACTTTATCAGATGAAGCAGGACTAGCAAAAGTTACTTCTGTGACGCCCATTCATTTGCTATTGTTACTCTACTGGGCAGTTATGGCAGTAGCAGCTGCCGCATCACCAGTGAAAAAAACAGCGTTAGTCGCTTTGTTAAAAGACTTTGGAACTTTTTCGCTCTATTTACTACTGTTTCCCCTTTGTGCGAGGGTACTCAGATCGCCTCGCCTCCGCGCTTGGATGATCATCCTTTACTTGCATATCTCGCTCATTGTCAGTGTCTATGGAGTGCGGCAATGGTTTGATCATGTTCCGGCACTAGCAACTTGGGTTGATCCGGAATCTCCCCTAGCAAAAGTGACAAGGGTTTATAGCTATTTGGGTAATCCCAACTTGTTGGCAGGGTATCTTCTCCCAGCAGTCATTTTAAGCTTGATGGCAATCTTTGCATGGGAAGGTAAGGTAAAGAAAGCCTTGGCATTCACAATGCTTTTGGTTAATAGTGCAAGTCTTATACTGACTTTTAGTCGTGGTGGTTGGATCGGACTGATTGTTTCTATGTTGACTTTGCTAGGATTACTTTACTATTGGTGGCGACCGAACATGCCTCCTTTTTGGCGTAAATGGTCACCATTAATTCTCTGTGGAAGTTTGGCGATCGCATTATTATTAGTAATAGTCGTAAGTGAAACAGCTAGAGAGCGAATTTTAAGTATTTTCGCTGATAGACGAGATAGTAGCAATAATGTCAGACGCAATGTTTGGACTGCTGTCAGAAAAATGATTGGCGATTATCCACTTTTAGGGATTGGACCAGGGCACAGTGCTTTTAACAAAATTTACCCTCTCTACGCCAGTTCGCGTTTCACTGCTTTGAGTGCTTACTCGATTTACTTAGAAGTGGCAGTAGAAACCGGATTAATCGGTCTAGCCAGTTTCCTATGGCTGTTAGTTGTGATTTTCAATACAGCATTTATGCAATTGCAACGGTTGCGACAATTGAAAAGTGGAGAGGGATTTTGGTTGATGGGAGCGATCGCTTCTTTAACTGGTATGCTTGCACACGGCTTATTTGAGACAGTATGGTATCGTCCTGAGGTAAATACTCTCTGGTGGTTAATGGTGGGATTAATTGCCAGCTATTATCGACCACACTCTCAAGACCAAACTCAAGCATCTAGTGCAACAAGGCAAAAGTAAAAAGTCAAAAGGCACTCATAATGAAATCCTTATATATCAAGCTTTTGGTTTGAAATTTACTGGTAAGTTATTTCAGCCTGCCTGCACTAGTTAAAAATTGAATAAGCCTTAGAAATAATTTCTAGGGCTTCAAGTCTTTTCATGAATTGGTTGTACAAAGCTTACTAAAGAAATTCTGACTACCATTCTAATTCAGTTTTCCCACAAATGGCAACAATCACTATTCTCGATAAGAAGTATTACCACCAACAGCATTGGGATCTACGTAAGTAGTTGTTGTCTCAGCGCGATTCTTCCGAGCTAAACCGGCCAAACCAAGCAAACCGAGAAGTCCTAACCAGCCCCAGTCAAATCCCCTGCCAGTATCTGTAGCTGTAGTTTGGTTTGTGTCAGTAGTGGTAGGGCTAGTAGTTGTGCTGGTACTGCTGCTACCGCTCTGACCGCTACCGGTTTGAGCAGATGCAGGTAAAGCTGAAGGCAAAACTGCCAAACTTAAGCTAAGAATGCTAGCACTGATGATCTTGGTAAAATTACTTTTCATGTTTTTAATGACTCATTTTTTTGAACTGATTTAATCAACACTTTACTTGGTGTCTTCATTAACAAAATCAACCTCAAGCCATAAACTTGGTAATATCGAAACTCACACTGAAGATAGACAAGATCTATCCAAAGAGGACGCGGGAGTGGCATCATAAACGCCCATATTCAGAAACGGTATGAATGATTTAGGATTGTTATAGAACAATCATTGGAGATAAGACAACGGTTTACGCACGCCCATTAGCACGATTAATCGAGCAATTGCAACGCTTGCCAGGAGTAGGTCCAAAAACTGCTCAACGATTGGCATTGCATATTTTAAAGCGATCCGATGCAGAAGTAGAAGCTTTGGCACAAGCCTTAATCGAAGCAAAAAAACAGATCGGCTTGTGTTCTGTCTGCTTTCACCTCTCTGCTGAACCTGTTTGTGAAATCTGCCGCAATCCCAACCGCGACAACAGCACTATCTGTGTAGTAGCAGATCCCCGTGATGTAATTGCATTGGAAAAAACCCGCGAGTACAAAGGGAAATATCATGTATTGGGCGGAGTCATTTCCCCGATAGATGGTATTGGCCCAGAACAGTTAAATCTCCATGCTTTGGTACGTCGAGTCAGTCAGAATCAGCCCAAAGAAGTGATTCTGGCAATTAGTCCGAGTGTGGAAGGTGAGACAACGACACTATATGTCGGTCAACTCCTGAAGCCGTTCACGATGGTAACGCGTATAGCCTTTGGGTTACCTGTCGGTGGGGATTTGGAGTACGCCGACGAAGTGACATTAGCAAGGGCTTTAGAAGGACGTCGAGAATTGGATTAGGGAAACGGGAGTTATTTTTCTCTGCGTGCTACTCTGACGCAGAGGGAAATAATATAGTTTCTTCCAATCTTTGGCTACTCAACTTGTAACGTTCCATTGATATCAGTAATTTCCCATCGGGTTCGTTCGCCGTCTCGCCAAAAGCGCAAGGCAACAGTCGCATCTCCAACAGCTAAATTTGTAAGTTCTAAATCAGGCAACCACTCTGGAAGCACGGGTTGTAACTTTAAACGTCGTTGTGGGGCATCAGCTTGCAAACCAAGGATACTACGGAGCAGTAAGAAAATTGAACCGGCAGCCCAAGCTTGGGGAATATTAGCATCAGGATAGGGTACGGGGAAGCTATCGTCTTGGCGTTCAATTCCGGCAAAAAGTTCTGGCATTCTTCCTGCTTCAAAATAACCAGCAGCTGCAAAAATTCCCTGTGCAATCTGATTTACTTCCTCATGATAGCCGTATCGCTTTAATCCAGCCGCAATAATAGAGTTGTCGTGGGGCCAAACGCTTCCTAACTGATAACTAATGGGGTTATAAGCGGGATTTTGAGCAGATAGAGTTCTAATACCCCAACCGCACCACATATCTTTTTGAAAAAGGCGCTTAACTAGCTTTTCTGCTCGTTCCTGTGGTATAATACCAGACCATAACAATTGAGCTGGATTTGAAGTAATTGACTTAATTTGCTGCTTTTTGTTGTCCAATCCCAAACAATAAAAGCCTTCTTCCTCCATCCAAAAGCGATCATTGAAACGTTGGTAGAGATCTTCAGCTTTTTTGCGAAGGGCGATCGCGCGATCGCCTTCACCCCAAATCTCATAAATATCCGCAGCACGTCGCCACGCATCGTAGACATAACCCTGCACTTCACAGGGAGCAATGGGCGGTTCAACCAAATTACCATTCGGGTAAACCATCGAGTCACCAGAATCTTTCCAAGCTTGGTTACGTAAACCTTTAGGAGAACGTGTCAAATACTCCACAAACCCGTCACCATCAAAATCGCCGTATTTGTCAATCCAAAAGAGTGCCTTTTCCAGTGGTTCCCGACATTCATCCTGTAGCATACTAAGGTTAGAATTCCAGCTATAAGCTTCAGCCAGGGTAACAATCCACAGAATGGTAGTATCCACCGTCCCATAGTAAGGCGTGTACGGTAGTTGTTGTAGTTGGGTTAACTCATCACGCCGCAATTCATGCAGCATCTTCCCTGGTTGGGCATCGCGCCAATCATCCACCTCAGTTGCCTGTAACTGAGCTAGCCTTACCAGGGTACCACGGGCAAATTCGGGATAAACTGCCATTGTTTGCAAGCTGGTAATAATCGAGTCGCGCCCAAAGACAGCAACAAACCAAGGAATACCTGCAGCAGGCATCCAAAAATTGTGTCCGTTGCTCTCTACTTTAATTCGCAGCGCCCCCATATCCACAAGTGCCTGCTCGTAAAATCCGGCAATCTCCGCATTAGACGATCGCAACTTCGTTGCATTGCTGAGGAATTCATCTCTCTGCTTTCCCGCTTCCGTGTAGTGGGGTTGAGTACAGGTATGTTGCGGAGTCTTGACATCACTATCGGCTAAAGCTGTAAAGTTAATGCAGGTATGCCACGTTTTCCCTGGAGCGATGGTAACATCGAAGACAAGACGACCATTGGCATAACGTGCCTGAGAACTGGAATTTGTAGGTTCAGTGGCGATCGCTCTTAAAAACGAGCCGTTGCGGTATTCTGTTGTCAGTACCCCATCCTTCCACGTCATTTCTGTATCGCCGCGTGTCAAGATAAGTTGTGCTTTGACTTCAAAAATATCAGCAAAGTCCGAACGGATCGCCAGCATCAACTGAAACTCTACCTGTTCGTGATGGTGGTTGGTGATATCGATATCTTCATGCATACCCCCAACGATATCACGACGAATAGACACTAGCATTCGACCATAGGGTAAAGTTCCGTTAACCGTGCGAAGTTCGCGATTGGTAAATTGGTAAAGTACACTATGATGGTTGAGGCTGCTGGATGCTAATAAAAAAAGTGGGTTCCGATTAAGAGAAATTTCGTAGTAGGAAATCAGACGGGTATCTTGTACAAAAAAACCTTGGGCAAGATTATCGTTGATGGAACCGTCAGAAGCAGTCACAAGGAAAGAGGAACCATCATTGATGGTGATAATTCCAGAGTTAACGGAAACTTTCGTTGGCATAATTTATCTTTCCTCACTCAGCCACTACAGCAAACCATGGATACAAGTTTATATCATTTATAGCAGTTCTAAATCAAACATGCACCAAATGAGATACCCGACTTATTCGAGAAATTGTGTATCTGGATATGGCGATTCTCACCAATCAGAATTGATTAATTGAATACAATACAAATGATATATTTTCTAGTATTTATTTCTCAATTTCTATCTTAAATTCACACTAATTTCACTTTTTGATAAAAATTTATAGATAGCGTTCCTAAATGATTCTTGAAAATGGAGAAACCCGGTTTCTGAGTTTTCAAACTTTCACAATTAAAATAGAATTGTTAGAGATTTTCAAAACTTATCAAACAAGAGTTAATATGCGACTACTATTAGTGGAAGATGAGCCAGATTTAGGAGCAGCAATTAAACAAATTCTTAACTATGAAGCGTATGTGGTTGACTGGTTTCTTGATGGTTCTCAGGCATGGCTGTATCTAGAAAGTGGATGGACACAATACACATTAGCAATTATTGATTGGATGTTACCAGGTTTATCAGGATTAGACTTATGTAAACTATTGCGGCAAAATAGTTCTTTGCCTGTATTGATGCTGACTGCCAAAGACAGACTGGAAGAAAAGATTATTGGACTCGATAGCGGAGCAGATGACTATTTAGTTAAGCCCTTTGACATGGCCGAATTGCTGGCAAGGTTACGGGCATTACGGCGGCGAACACCCGAACTTCAACCCCGAAACCTCCAGGTTGGTTGCCTCACCCTAAATTACAGTACTCATGAGGTTATTCGTCAGTATTCTCATGGCGAAAAGCAGATAATATCGCTCACTGTCAAGGAATTTCAACTACTGGAATATTTCATGCGGCATCCTCATCAAATTATTACCCGCGATCAAATCATCAATCAGCTTTGGGAAATTGGTGCTGAACCAGTGAGCAATGTGGTAGCAGCACAAATTCGCCTACTCAGGCGTAAGCTAGAAGGAGACAGTAGCGAATCATTAATTGAAACAATTTACGGTATCGGGTATCGATTGAGAATTGAAAATTAACATTTTTTCGTTTTTTCAGCATGGAACGCAATCAACTTTTCCGCCTGACTCGCTTGCGGTTAGCGGCTTGGTATGCACTCGTGATGGGCTGTATTTTAGGAGCATCTGGTGTAGGGGTTTACCAAGTTGTTGCTCATGCTTACCATGAAAGCATAGATCAAGGGCTGCAATCAGTCACAGAGGCACTCCATAACACGATTGAACCTGTCTGGCAGCAACCCGGACACATACAGCAACTTGCACAAGAACTTTCCCTAGAATTATGTGTGGCGCACACAAACTGTGGGACTAAAACTGTAGTTATTCAACAACCAATCGCAGCCGCAGACTCCGTGAATTATTATCTGCGTTTGTGGGATCGCTCGGGAAAATTGATCGCACAAGCAGGTATCCACCTGAAGCAATTACCGATGACTCCAGGTAAGCATTGGCAAACACTCACAGACGGTTTGGGCATTCGTTATCGTCAAATAACTTTACCCCTGTATACCCAAAAGCAGCTTTCAGGTTCTATGCAGGTGGGGCGAAGTCTCAATGATTTAGACGAACATCTTGCAGCCTTAAGATTCACTTTGTTGTTAGGGTGGCCAATTTCTATGATTTTTATCGGTTCGTCGAGTTGGTTGTTGGCAGGTTTAGCAATGCAACCTGTTTACCGTTCCTACCAACACATGCAACAGTTCACTGCTGATGCTGCCCATGAGTTTCGCACACCTTTAGCGGCGATTCACTCCACAATTGAAGCTGCTATCAAGCTGTACGGACAACAAAGCTTACAGCCTTTATCTGAACCAGCGACCAATAGTATTTTACAAGTCCTCAAGCGGCAGAACACTCGATTGTCGCAATTGGTGGGAGATTTACTGCTACTAGCAAGGCTGGATCAGCAACAATTGGCAGGAGAATATCATCCTTGCTGTCTCAACGATTTAATCAGTGATTTAGTTGAAGAACTAGCATTTCTGGCAATTGAGGCTGGGGTAACACTCTCAATGCAGGTACAAAAGCATGAAAAACTGTATGTTTATGGAAACGAAGAACAGCTTTATCGTTTAGTTTCTAACTTCATTGTCAACGCAATTCAAGCTACACCCAGTGACGGAAAAGTCACTCTGTCTTTAGAAAGAAGCGAGCAGTACGCTTTTCTTCAAGTCCAAGATACAGGTATTGGCATTGCCCCGGAGCATCAAAGTCGGATTTTTGACCGCTTCTACCGAGTTAATCACGATCGCTCTCGTACCTCTGGGGGATCTGGATTGGGACTGGCGATCGCACAGGCGATCATAAAAGCGCACAAAGGTAGTATTCAATTGCAAAGTCAGCTTGGGTTAGGTAGTACATTTACTGTCCGACTTCCCCTAAATTAACGTCAATTTCAAACCGCCACAGAAGCCATCAGCGATTTTATGACCTCCGATAAAGGCGGTTGATCTGTCTTGTTGTTAATACTTTGCCTCAAAATGCCCCCAGTTGCGCTGAGCGCGCTCAGCGCAACTGGGGGCATTTTGAGGCAAAGTATTAACAACAAGACAGATCAACCGCCTTTATCGGAGGTCATAAAATCGCTGATGGCTTCTGTGGCGGTTTGAAATTGACGTTAATTTAGGGGAAGTCGGACAGTAAATGTACTACCTAACCCAAGCTGACTTTGCAATTGAATACTACCTTTGTGCGCTTTTATGATCGCCTGTGCGATCGCCAGTCCCAATCCAGATCCCCCAGAGGTACGAGAGCGATCGTGATTAACTCGGTAGAAGCGGTCAAAAATCCGACTTTGATGCTCCGGGGCAATGCCAATACCTGTATCTTGGACTTGAAGAAAAGCGTACTGCTCGCTTCTTTCTAAAGACAGAGTGACTTTTCCGTCACTGGGTGTAGCTTGAATTGCGTTGACAATGAAGTTAGAAACTAAACGATAAAGCTGTTCTTCGTTTCCATAAACATACAGTTTTTCATGCTTTTGTACCTGCATTGAGAGTGTTACCCCAGCCTCAATTGCCAGAAATGCTAGTTCTTCAACTAAATCACTGATTAAATCGTTGAGACAGCAAGGATGATATTCTCCTGCCAATTGTTGCTGATCCAGCCTTGCTAGTAGCAGTAAATCTCCCACCAATTGCGACAATCGAGTGTTCTGCCGCTTGAGGACTTGTAAAATACTATTGGTCGCTGGTTCAGATAAAGGCTGTAAGCTTTGTTGTCCGTACAGCTTGATAGCAGCTTCAATTGTGGAGTGAATCGCCGCTAAAGGTGTGCGAAACTCATGGGCAGCATCAGCAGTGAACTGTTGCATGTGTTGGTAGGAACGGTAAACAGGTTGCATTGCTAAACCTGCCAACAACCAACTCGACGAACCGATAAAAATCATAGAAATTGGCCACCCTAACAACAAAGTGAATCTTAAGGCTGCAAGATGTTCGTCTAAATCATTGAGACTTCGCCCCACCTGCATAGAACCTGAAAGCTGCTTTTGGGTATACAGGGGTAAAGTTATTTGACGATAACGAATGCCCAAACCGTCTGTGAGTGTTTGCCAATGCTTACCTGGAGTCATCGGTAATTGCTTCAGGTGGATACCTGCTTGTGCGATCAATTTTCCCGAGCGATCCCACAAACGCAGATAATAATTCACGGAGTCTGCGGCTGCGATTGGTTGTTGAATAACTACAGTTTTAGTCCCACAGTTTGTGTGCGCCACACATAATTCTAGGGAAAGTTCTTGTGCAAGTTGCTGTATGTGTCCGGGTTGCTGCCAGACAGGTTCAATCGTGTTATGGAGTGCCTCTGTGACTGATTGCAGCCCTTGATCTATGCTTTCATGGTAAGCATGAGCAACAACTTGGTAAACCCCTACACCAGATGCTCCTAAAATACAGCCCATCACGAGTGCATACCAAGCCGCTAACCGCAAGCGAGTCAGGCGGAAAAGTTGATTGCGTTCCATGCTGAAAAAACGAAAAAATGTTAATTTTCAATTCTCAATCGATACCCGATACCGTAAATTGTTTCAATTAATGATTCGCTACTGTCTCCTTCTAGCTTACGCCTGAGTAGGCGAATTTGTGCTGCTACCACATTGCTCACTGGTTCAGCACCAATTTCCCAAAGCTGATTGATGATTTGATCGCGGGTAATAATTTGATGAGGATGCCGCATGAAATATTCCAGTAGTTGAAATTCCTTGACAGTGAGCGATATTATCTGCTTTTCGCCATGAGAATACTGACGAATAACCTCATGAGTACTGTAATTTAGGGTGAGGCAACCAACCTGGAGGTTTCGGGGTTGAAGTTCGGGTGTTCGCCGCCGTAATGCCCGTAACCTTGCCAGCAATTCGGCCATGTCAAAGGGCTTAACTAAATAGTCATCTGCTCCGCTATCGAGTCCAATAATCTTTTCTTCCAGTCTGTCTTTGGCAGTCAGCATCAATACAGGCAAAGAACTATTTTGCCGCAATAGTTTACATAAGTCTAATCCTGATAAACCTGGTAACATCCAATCAATAATTGCTAATGTGTATTGTGTCCATCCACTTTCTAGATACAGCCATGCCTGAGAACCATCAAGAAACCAGTCAACCACATACGCTTCATAGTTAAGAATTTGTTTAATTGCTGCTCCTAAATCTGGCTCATCTTCCACTAATAGTAGTCGCATATTAACTCTTGTTTGATAAGTTTTGAAAATCTCTAACAATTCTATTTTAATTGTGAAAGTTTGAAAACTCAGAAACCGGGTTTCTCCATTTTCAAGAATCATTTAGGAACGCTATCTATAAATTTTTATCAAAAAGTGAAATTAGTGTGAATTTAAGATAGAAATTGAGAAATAAATACTAGAAAATATATCATTTGTATTGTATTCAATTAATCAATTCTGATTGGTGAGAATCGCCATATCCAGATACACAATTTCTCGAATAAGTCGGGTATCTCATTTGGTGCATGTTTGATTTAGAACTGCTATAAATGATATAAACTTGTATCCATGGTTTGCTGTAGTGGCTGAGTGAGGAAAGATAAATTATGCCAACGAAAGTTTCCGTTAACTCTGGAATTATCACCATCAATGATGGTTCCTCTTTCCTTGTGACTGCTTCTGACGGTTCCATCAACGATAATCTTGCCCAAGGTTTTTTTGTACAAGATACCCGTCTGATTTCCTACTACGAAATTTCTCTTAATCGGAACCCACTTTTTTTATTAGCATCCAGCAGCCTCAACCATCATAGTGTACTTTACCAATTTACCAATCGCGAACTTCGCACGGTTAACGGAACTTTACCCTATGGTCGAATGCTAGTGTCTATTCGTCGTGATATCGTTGGGGGTATGCATGAAGATATCGATATCACCAACCACCATCACGAACAGGTAGAGTTTCAGTTGATGCTGGCGATCCGTTCGGACTTTGCTGATATTTTTGAAGTCAAAGCACAACTTATCTTGACACGCGGCGATACAGAAATGACGTGGAAGGATGGGGTACTGACAACAGAATACCGCAACGGCTCGTTTTTAAGAGCGATCGCCACTGAACCTACAAATTCCAGTTCTCAGGCACGTTATGCCAATGGTCGTCTTGTCTTCGATGTTACCATCGCTCCAGGGAAAACGTGGCATACCTGCATTAACTTTACAGCTTTAGCCGATAGTGATGTCAAGACTCCGCAACATACCTGTACTCAACCCCACTACACGGAAGCGGGAAAGCAGAGAGATGAATTCCTCAGCAATGCAACGAAGTTGCGATCGTCTAATGCGGAGATTGCCGGATTTTACGAGCAGGCACTTGTGGATATGGGGGCGCTGCGAATTAAAGTAGAGAGCAACGGACACAATTTTTGGATGCCTGCTGCAGGTATTCCTTGGTTTGTTGCTGTCTTTGGGCGCGACTCGATTATTACCAGCTTGCAAACAATGGCAGTTTATCCCGAATTTGCCCGTGGTACCCTGGTAAGGCTAGCTCAGTTACAGGCAACTGAGGTGGATGATTGGCGCGATGCCCAACCAGGGAAGATGCTGCATGAATTGCGGCGTGATGAGTTAACCCAACTACAACAACTACCGTACACGCCTTACTATGGGACGGTGGATACTACCATTCTGTGGATTGTTACCCTGGCTGAAGCTTATAGCTGGAATTCTAACCTTAGTATGCTACAGGATGAATGTCGGGAACCACTGGAAAAGGCACTCTTTTGGATTGACAAATACGGCGATTTTGATGGTGACGGGTTTGTGGAGTATTTGACACGTTCTCCTAAAGGTTTACGTAACCAAGCTTGGAAAGATTCTGGTGACTCGATGGTTTACCCGAATGGTAATTTGGTTGAACCGCCCATTGCTCCCTGTGAAGTGCAGGGTTATGTCTACGATGCGTGGCGACGTGCTGCGGATATTTATGAGATTTGGGGTGAAGGCGATCGCGCGATCGCCCTTCGCAAAAAAGCTGAAGATCTCTACCAACGTTTCAATGATCGCTTTTGGATGGAGGAAGAAGGCTTTTATTGTTTGGGATTGGACAACAAAAAGCAGCAAATTAAGTCAATTACTTCAAATCCAGCTCAATTGTTATGGTCTGGTATTATACCACAGGAACGAGCAGAAAAGCTAGTTAAGCGCCTTTTTCAAAAAGATATGTGGTGCGGTTGGGGTATTAGAACTCTATCTGCTCAAAATCCCGCTTATAACCCCATTAGTTATCAGTTAGGAAGCGTTTGGCCCCACGACAACTCTATTATTGCGGCTGGATTAAAGCGATACGGCTATCATGAGGAAGTAAATCAGATTGCACAGGGAATTTTTGCAGCTGCTGGTTATTTTGAAGCAGGAAGAATGCCAGAACTTTTTGCCGGAATTGAACGCCAAGACGATAGCTTCCCCGTACCCTATCCTGATGCTAATATTCCCCAAGCTTGGGCTGCCGGTTCAATTTTCTTACTGCTCCGTAGTATCCTTGGTTTGCAAGCTGATGCCCCACAACGACGTTTAAAGTTACAACCCGTGCTTCCAGAGTGGTTGCCTGATTTAGAACTTACAAATTTAGCTGTTGGAGATGCGACTGTTGCCTTGCGCTTTTGGCGAGACGGCGAACGAACCCGATGGGAAATTACTGATATCAATGGAACGTTACAAGTTGAGTAGCCAAAGATTGGAAGAAACTATATTATTTCCCTCTGCGTCAGAGTAGCACGCAGAGAAAAATAACTCCCGTTTCCCTAATCCAATTCTCGACGTCCTTCTAAAGCCCTTGCTAATGTCACTTCGTCGGCGTACTCCAAATCCCCACCGACAGGTAACCCAAAGGCTATACGCGTTACCATCGTGAACGGCTTCAGGAGTTGACCGACATATAGTGTCGTTGTCTCACCTTCCACACTCGGACTAATTGCCAGAATCACTTCTTTGGGCTGATTCTGACTGACTCGACGTACCAAAGCATGGAGATTTAACTGTTCTGGGCCAATACCATCTATCGGGGAAATGACTCCGCCCAATACATGATATTTCCCTTTGTACTCGCGGGTTTTTTCCAATGCAATTACATCACGGGGATCTGCTACTACACAGATAGTGCTGTTGTCGCGGTTGGGATTGCGGCAGATTTCACAAACAGGTTCAGCAGAGAGGTGAAAGCAGACAGAACACAAGCCGATCTGTTTTTTTGCTTCGATTAAGGCTTGTGCCAAAGCTTCTACTTCTGCATCGGATCGCTTTAAAATATGCAATGCCAATCGTTGAGCAGTTTTTGGACCTACTCCTGGCAAGCGTTGCAATTGCTCGATTAATCGTGCTAATGGGCGTGCGTAAACCGTTGTCTTATCTCCAATGATTGTTCTATAACAATCCTAAATCATTCATACCGTTTCTGAATATGGGCGTTTATGATGCCACTCCCGCGTCCTCTTTGGATAGATCTTGTCTATCTTCAGTGTGAGTTTCGATATTACCAAGTTTATGGCTTGAGGTTGATTTTGTTAATGAAGACACCAAGTAAAGTGTTGATTAAATCAGTTCAAAAAAATGAGTCATTAAAAACATGAAAAGTAATTTTACCAAGATCATCAGTGCTAGCATTCTTAGCTTAAGTTTGGCAGTTTTGCCTTCAGCTTTACCTGCATCTGCTCAAACCGGTAGCGGTCAGAGCGGTAGCAGCAGTACCAGCACAACTACTAGCCCTACCACTACTGACACAAACCAAACTACAGCTACAGATACTGGCAGGGGATTTGACTGGGGCTGGTTAGGACTTCTCGGTTTGCTTGGTTTGGCCGGTTTAGCTCGGAAGAATCGCGCTGAGACAACAACTACTTACGTAGATCCCAATGCTGTTGGTGGTAATACTTCTTATCGAGAATAGTGATTGTTGCCATTTGTGGGAAAACTGAATTAGAATGGTAGTCAGAATTTCTTTAGTAAGCTTTGTACAACCAATTCATGAAAAGACTTGAAGCCCTAGAAATTATTTCTAAGGCTTATTCAATTTTTAACTAGTGCAGGCAGGCTGAAATAACTTACCAGTAAATTTCAAACCAAAAGCTTGATATATAAGGATTTCATTATGAGTGCCTTTTGACTTTTTACTTTTGCCTTGTTGCACTAGATGCTTGAGTTTGGTCTTGAGAGTGTGGTCGATAATAGCTGGCAATTAATCCCACCATTAACCACCAGAGAGTATTTACCTCAGGACGATACCATACTGTCTCAAATAAGCCGTGTGCAAGCATACCAGTTAAAGAAGCGATCGCTCCCATCAACCAAAATCCCTCTCCACTTTTCAATTGTCGCAACCGTTGCAATTGCATAAATGCTGTATTGAAAATCACAACTAACAGCCATAGGAAACTGGCTAGACCGATTAATCCGGTTTCTACTGCCACTTCTAAGTAAATCGAGTAAGCACTCAAAGCAGTGAAACGCGAACTGGCGTAGAGAGGGTAAATTTTGTTAAAAGCACTGTGCCCTGGTCCAATCCCTAAAAGTGGATAATCGCCAATCATTTTTCTGACAGCAGTCCAAACATTGCGTCTGACATTATTGCTACTATCTCGTCTATCAGCGAAAATACTTAAAATTCGCTCTCTAGCTGTTTCACTTACGACTATTACTAATAATAATGCGATCGCCAAACTTCCACAGAGAATTAATGGTGACCATTTACGCCAAAAAGGAGGCATGTTCGGTCGCCACCAATAGTAAAGTAATCCTAGCAAAGTCAACATAGAAACAATCAGTCCGATCCAACCACCACGACTAAAAGTCAGTATAAGACTTGCACTATTAACCAAAAGCATTGTGAATGCCAAGGCTTTCTTTACCTTACCTTCCCATGCAAAGATTGCCATCAAGCTTAAAATGACTGCTGGGAGAAGATACCCTGCCAACAAGTTGGGATTACCCAAATAGCTATAAACCCTTGTCACTTTTGCTAGGGGAGATTCCGGATCAACCCAAGTTGCTAGTGCCGGAACATGATCAAACCATTGCCGCACTCCATAGACACTGACAATGAGCGAGATATGCAAGTAAAGGATGATCATCCAAGCGCGGAGGCGAGGCGATCTGAGTACCCTCGCACAAAGGGGAAACAGTAGTAAATAGAGCGAAAAAGTTCCAAAGTCTTTTAACAAAGCGACTAACGCTGTTTTTTTCACTGGTGATGCGGCAGCTGCTACTGCCATAACTGCCCAGTAGAGTAACAATAGCAAATGAATGGGCGTCACAGAAGTAACTTTTGCTAGTCCTGCTTCATCTGATAAAGTCAACAGCAGCCAAAATCCAGCGCAAGCCACTAAAAACAGTGCTAGCAGCTCGTTAGGAACAAAAGGAGCAAGAGCATATACCAAACTGAGTAATGCTGCCGCTATGGTATCTCCCCACTGCATTAAAATACTCGTTTGCCGCCAAGAACGGAATACACCTACCAAACGGTGTAGGTAGCTGGTGTCAAGATATTCTTTAAGCGGTAAATAAGACAAGGTAAATCGTTGCCAAACTAAATTCATAAACAGCTGCTGCCAATTAGCACAGATTGCACAACTTGGATTCAATGATAATTTGGGTAGTCTTTAAAAAGTCATAACATAGATTGCAAATTACTAATGGAAGAGCAGAAGATCGCTAATTGCTATTCAGTTAGACATCGCTGACTGTATCTACTGTTCCCAAATGTAGTGGCAAACTGAGTACATAACGATATCCCGACTCTAGTGAACCTTGAATCGAAATTTCTCCGCCATGCAATTCTGCCAATTGACAGCTTAGCAACAAACCCAAGCTTTCGCGAGACAGATTATTCTGAGATTTAGCTAAATCCAAGCTCGAACTTACACTTCGGGAACCCGACTTAACAACACTAAAATCTTTTGGGTGTTCATGTACTACTGGTAACTCTGCTGATTCCTGATTTTCCGAATACGTGTTGTAGTGTTGATCACTATCTGTCAGCTCGAGTAACGCTGTATTAACGCGAAAGTAAGGGTCCACCTCAGTAATACCATCTCCTAGCCAAGGATGCGACACCCATACAGTTATGTTCAGTGTATTATCTTTGTAGGAAACATGAATGCGGACAACACTGCCTGTTGCAGAGAGTTGAATCACACTAAAAATGAGGTGATAGAGAATTTGCCGCACCTTCTCTTTATCTAAAGGCCAAATGCGACTACGTCCAGGTTCTATAGACAAGCGTATGTCTTGCTCTCGGCGATTGGCTGCCTCTTCTAAGGTACCGATAGCTTGTTGACAGAGCATTTCAATATCCACAGGCGTCAGATTTAACACATTTGCGCTTTCATCCAAGACGCCCAATTCAGAAATTTCATTAACTAAGGAAAGTAAGTACCGACCACTATGTTGTATAATTTCTAAATATTCCCTTTGCTTAGTTGTTAACGGACCATATATTTCTCGTCCCAGTACACTAGCCATACCTAAAACAGATGTTAAGGGTGTACGCAACTCTTGAGTTAACAGTCCCAAAAGTTCTAGTTTTAGTTGGTTGGTAGGAACTGATTTTTGCTCTGATGGATTAATTTTGACTTCGGTCGTGGTGGCTGGTGGAAGTGACCAATTAGGATCAACATTGTGAGTATTGATGTTTGCAGTTGTTTGTAACAGCCGATTTCGCTCAAATTCACTCATGCTCCAACGAGCGATGATCTGTAAAAACTCAATGTCTCGAGTTGTAAAGTTGCGCGGCATCAGATCCATGACTGCCAAGGCACCCAAACAGTTTCCTGAAGCGTCAATCAGTGGCGCTCCCAAATAGGCGCGAATGCCATAATCCTGCACGAGCTTACTTGTAGTATACTCTATACCTGGTAATTTGTGCGTATCATTGATCACAAATGTTTGTAAGCTTTCTACTACCTGGGTGCAGAAAGATTCCCGACGTAACAACTGACGGCTTTGTGCCAACTGATTCATAAGTCCCAACCTCGATAAACCCACTGCTGATTTGAACCAGTGGCGTTCTTGATCCACGAATCCCAAAATGGAAATTGGTGCTTCCAAAAAGTGTGCAGCAGTTTGAGTGGCTTCTTCAAAGACTGGAATCGTTTCTGGTTGCCGTAAACCTAAATCAGACAACGCTTTCAGGCGCTGTTGTTCTCTGGTTTCTATAGAACCCCAACTATCCTTTAGGGTAAACAATTTATTTTCAGGCTCTACCATTACCACTGCTACCTTGATAATTGCTCGATATTGTAATTCATCTAACCTGTGTTTCTGGGTTATTTGCTATTCTTAAGCATTCCCCAATTTTGGGTCAGACAAACAAGGTGAAAGTAAAATTTTTTTTTGTTTGTAGCAAAACTTGACTTTTTGAGTTTGGGGATCTGGGTAAAAGAGCGCACAAGGGAGAGAGGGAGAGTGAATTTAATCGTGAATTTTGTCAAAGGTTAAAGAACTGATGATTTGAGTGTCTTGACCCAAGGATTGAATAAGAGAGGTTTGCATTATTACTACAAAGAAAAAGTTTCAGTATATATACTCAACATATATTTTAGTAAAGTAACTATATTGATATGAATTGTCGCTATATTTAGTTTTACCTGAGTGATGAAAATTTTAGCACGACTGCTAATAACGAAGTTGCTAGTATTACTCCCTTAGAATTAATAAGTAAAAATTCAAAAGCTTGAAACACACGCTCTTTAGCTGTTTAGAATGGTAACTTTAGAGAGTGCCGACCTGTACTAGCGCAGGCTAGCTGAAATAACTTACCAGTAAATCTCAAACCAAAAGCTTGATATATAAGGATTTCATTATGAGTGCCTTTTGACTTTTTACTTTTGCCTTGTTGCACTAGCTATGTAGATGCGTCCTGACAATGAGCAATGGAAAAGAAATTATTACCTATTAATAACTACCACATATGCCTAACTAGTAACTTAGGTTAACATATCAGAGGTAATGATATTTGTGTATAAATATCTGATGGTTTTGCCAAGCAAAAAAAATATTTTTTATTTGTGATATAATTTGCAAGTTTTAAGTGAGATCACCTCTTAAGTTTTGGTAAATATTTAAAAGCTCATAAAAACTTTACTAACTCTTCATCAGAATGCTCTGCTCAAATTTTAGTCTTTAGACAAAAATAGAATGTGTCTTTACGAAGAGTATTTTTAAAATTCATTATTATGACTATTGATAAAATGAATAAAATGACAGTCAGAATTCCTTTTGTAGATCTGAAGCTACAACATCAGCCAATTCAAAATCAACTACAACAAGCAATTCTGAATGTATTGGATAAAGGAGATTTTGTTTTGGGGCAAGCACTGTTCGATTTTGAGGTCGCATTTTCTACAGCATGCGGTACAAATTATGGTGTCGGTGTTGCCTCAGGAACAGATGCGATCGCACTTGGCTTACAAGCCTGTAACGTTGGTGCGGGAGATGAAGTCATTTTGCCAGCAAACACCTTTGTAGCAACGCTAATCGGAGTACTTCGTGCTGGAGCAAAACCAATTTTTGTTGATTGTGATTATCAAACAGCTTTAATTGATTTAGATGCAGCAGCACGAGCAGTGACACCAAAAACTAAAGCGATTCTCCCCGTGCATTTGTATGGTCAAATGGTATCACCAAGGCAATTATTAGACTTTGCCGAAACATATAAAGTATTAATATTTGAAGATGCAGCTCAAGCGCACTTAGCCGAAAGAGAAGGATATAGGGCTGGTTCAGTGGGGATTGCCGCAGCTTTTAGTTTCTATCCTAGCAAGAATTTGGGGGCATTTGGAGATGGCGGGATGCTGGTAACGCGAGATGTGGATATCGCCCAAAAAGCTTTACGCTTGCGGAATTACGGTGCTCATCAAAAGTATTATCATGTGGAATTTGGAACTAACAGCCGCTTGGATACATTGCAGGCAGCAGTATTGCATCAGAAACTCCCATATTTATCAGACTGGAATCGCGAACGGTGGAATGCTGCCCAAGAATACGATACAGAATTAGCACGAGTAGCATCAAACGGGATAATCCCGATGCAAAATCACAGTGCAGAGGGACACATTTATCACCTTTACGTCATTAAAGTAGATGATTCTTGTGCCACAAACCGCCAGCAACTTCAAGAAGAACTGACAGCAGTAGGAATCCAAAATGGTATTCACTATCCAATTCCCTGTCATCTCCAGCCAGCATTCACCAACTTAGGCTATCAAGCTGGTGACTTTCCCCGTGCCGAAAAGTTGGCGCAGCAAATATTATCATTACCCATGTATCCAGGTTTGAATAATAGCCAAGTAAGGGAAGTTGTAGCGGCGATCGCAACCAGCCTCAGATGCGAACAAAAAAAGTTGTTGTACATTTAACCTGTGTAAGCATTCAGCAGGCGTTTCCCTGTCACCTAATGTAGACAAACTTTTCTTATAACCGACTGATGTTTGCTGAATTTTCCTAAAATTATAGGTATAAGTACTATTTAAAATTATGCAAATCCAACGTCGGTTAAAAAACACAAATGCTCCACAATTATTAAGTGCGGCTATTTTAATTATATTGGTGTTACTTTATGCTCCTGTATTACTGTACTGGTGGGATGGTTGGCTTCACAAAAATATCAGCACAGAACACGAATATTTTAGCCACGGGATTATTGGGTTACCATTTGCTACTTACTTAGGCTGGACAAATCGGAAAAAGTGGCGAAGGCTACCTGATCGTCATCATGCTTTAGGTGCAATTTTTCTGATAGTGGGAAGTCTTTTTTACCTAAGTGGTGTCAGTGATTGGGTTAACCTTTCTTTACCTGCTCTTTTAACAGGACTCTGCTTGTGGTTCAAAGGAATTCCTGGCTTCCAATTGCAAGCATTCCCCTTACTTTTGGTATTTTTGGCAACTCCAACAACAGTCCCCTATTTAATTGCGCCCTATACATTACCCCTCCAAAGCTTTATTGCTGGCACTGTAGCCTTCATATTAAGTCAGTTTGGGATGGCAGTGACTGTAGATGGGGTAAATCTGTACGTGGGAGGGAAGATTGTGGAAGTTGCTCCCTACTGTGCGGGGCTGAAAATGATGTTTACTAGTCTTTATGTCGGCTTGATTCTACTTTATTGGACAGGTGCTTTGTCTTCGCGCCGTAAAATCGTTTGGTTTTTAAGTCTTTCAGTTGTGATGAGCATCGCTGCCAATATTATTCGCAACACTCTACTTACTTTTTTTCACGGCACAGGTCAAGAAAGGGCTTTTGAGTGGCTGCACGCAGGGTGGGGTGGTGATTTATACTCAACTATGATGCTGCTTTCATTAGTACCGATTCTAAATTGGATTGATAAATATTTCTCAGAAGTTCCAGAGATTCAACCGAATTCTGAAAATTAAACCGGACTTATACCGTTTCTCCATGAAGCTGCGCTTAACTCCCGCCTTTATATTACCGTTTAGGGAGAGGGGGGAGTAAAACTTTTTTTCCTTTCTATACTTATCTTTAAGTATACAATTTTATACGGTTTTATATTGATTTCTTCATCCTGAATTCTGACAACTGAGTTCTAAGATCTTTCCAGTTAAAGCCTTATCTGGTAAAATTTTATCTAAGTACTGGATACTTCAGCAATGATTTACTTTTTCAAGTTCTTCAAGGAAAGCCAGCTTTATCAGATAGTGGCTCTTTTGTTACTGCTACTAGTGTTGGTGATGGGAGCAGTTCCAGGGTACTTGAAAGGACACTGGCAATGGCAGCAGCCACCAGCTGTAGTCAGCCTAAAGAAGTTGAAACAGATTCACCACATGGGGTTGACGCTTCCAGGGTGGCAAACGACCGAACAACGGGAAGAACCTATTGGCGGATACAAATGGTCGTACCAAGAAATTGAGAAAAACAACTCTCCAATCAAGGCGATCCTCTTGTTACTACCGCAAAATGGTCCGAAAGACCAACCCCAAGTGGAATGGACGGAAATTAATAGCTGGGCTCAGTGGGACAAATCTCAATTTCGTTCTACGGAATTTACTGTTAAACAGGCACCAGCGTCTTCTAATAGTGAAGTAAAGGTAGAAGCTGCATTCTTTCGTGCCACCACAAAACAGAAAACCTTTGCTGTTTTGCAATGGTATGCTTGGCAAAATGGCGGTAATACATCTCCTTTACCTTGGTTCGTCGCCGATCAAGTGGCAAAGTGGCACCAGAAACGCGCTCCTTGGGTTGCTGTTACCATTCTCATTCCTATGGAGCCTTTTGGACAGGTAGAAAAAACTTGGCAGGATGCTCAATCTCTTGGAAAAACAGTGCAGTCGGCATTAATGTCAACTTTTTTGTAGAACATTTTGATTTACAAGAGCGTTCACAGCGAGGGAGCGGTTAATTACAGCATTTTTCAGGTAAATGAGTAGCTGTGCTTTTTGCCTATTTCCACAGTAAAATAACCATTTAACGCAACCCGTTATCAGTGAAAGCGTCACCAAATCTACTTAATTCCCAATGTAATATGCGTGCTTTTAGCGCCCTGTGTTTTGTCAACCTTCAGTTATTAGTAACATCTCTCCAACCTGTTGTTGCTCAGCAGCCATTGCCATTCCCACAACAATCCCCACTGCCAAGTGCTGTCCCACCGAGACAATTGTCACCACAACTTTTTCCAAAACAACCACTACTACCAAGCGGTGTTCCACTCAGACAATTCTCACCACAACCTCCCGTGCCTCCACCAGCTACTGAAGTGGCACCTAGTGGTGTGAGTGATGGAACGTCACCACAATTTAGCCGCTACATCTTGGGGATTGGAGATGTCCTGGGTGTATCAGTTCAGCGTCCTCCCGGTAGTTATATTCTCGGACCTGGAGATGGTATTTCCGTAGTAGTTGAGCGGTTTCCGGATTTGAGTTTTCAAGCCTCGATCAATCCAGAAGGAAACATTGTGGTGCCTCTACTGGGAACTGTAAAACTCCAAGGTTTAACATTACAGCAGGCACAAAATAAAATTCGTTTGGGCTTGAATCGCTTTGTCGCCGATCCGCTTGTAACGTTATCACTAACAGCGCTGCGTCCGGAATTGAGTTTTCAAGCTCCTATTGGTCCTGAAGGGACTATTTTATTACCGCAAGTAGGAACGTTGTCTGTACAAGGCTTGACATTGGACGAAGCGCAAGAAAAAATTCGCTTGGCATTAAGTCGAACTTTTGTGAAGCCAAATGTGGCAGTATCATTAGTAGGACAGCGACCAATTCAAGTTTCGATTAGTGGGGAAGTGCCCCGACCGGGGATTTATCCTATTAATCCAATCACCCCTCGTGTTTCAGATGCGTTGCTATTAGCAGGTGGTACGATGACCAGAGCAGATCTTCGGCAAGTGCAAGTGCGTCGGAAGTTGATTGATGGTTCTGTCGTGTCACAAAATATTGATTTATATACTCCATTACTAAACGGCACAGGACAAGCGACTTTCCGCCTGCAAGATGGTGATGCGATCATTGTACCGCGTCGTGAAATTGCTACTGATGATAATTATGACCGCAATTTAGTAGCTCGCTCTACCTTGGCTGTACCTCAGATTAGAATTCGGATTTTAAACTACCCTGGAGGGGGTTTGACAACTATACCCCTGCCAAATGGTAGTAGTATAATCGACGCCTTATCAGGCATCACTCTTGATACTAGCAACCTTCACGAAATTGGTCTGGTTCGCTTCGATGCAGAACGAGGTAGAGCCGTTACCCAAAGAATTGATGCGAGCAAGGCTTTGAAAGGAGATTTAGCTCAAAACGTGGCACTTCAAGATAATGATGTTATCGTTGTTAATCGGAACCTTATTGGTAAAATCACTAACGCTATCAGTACTATTACTCGACCCTTTTTTGATATTCAAAGCTTTATCCGTTTCTTTCAATTCTTAGGTGGGTCTAATAACTACTAAAAGCTTAATGAATCTAATTTGTTTACCATAATTTTCCTGAGAAATCAAAGGTAAAATGTAAAAGTAATCACGTCGAAGTTTTTCAATGTAGGTTATTTCAGAAACATCCTTATCTCTGCTCGCCTAAGTGTACTACCATGACCCCACCGATTGTTAAACGCTATCTTATTGCATTCGATAAATATAAGTGGATTGGATTAGCTGGTTTTGGTTTAGTTGTAATAGGTTCAACGGTGGTGGCTGTGCAACCAGAATCTCCAAGCTACGTAGCAAGTGGTGCATTGAGCTACTCTCGTCCCCCAGTCTCTTTTTCTTTAACCGGGACTCAAATTCAGCAGGAAGGACAGGAACTGAGTGAGGACATTTTGCGATCAGAGTCAATTATTGAGCCTGTAGCAGCAAAAGAAAATATTAACCCAGTAAAGCTCAATCAAAATCTGGTGATCGAACTGCCTCAAAAAGCAAAGGCTGGTACGGGTGGCGACTCATCACCTGCATCCACACTTATTCAAATAAAATATCAAGATAAAGATAGCAAGCGAGCAAGAGAAACATTGCAAGAACTGATGCTAGCAATGCAAAAGCTAAGCGCTGATATTAATACTAAGAGATTAAAGTTAATTATTCAAAAAATTAATGATCGCTTACCACAGGTTAAGCAAGAACTGGAAAAAGCAGAGCAGGCACTGGAACACTATGATCGCAAAGAAAGACCGGCAATATTGGCGGCAGAGAACGGCAGTTTATTGAACGCAGTCACTACAAGCGAAGTTGAGCAACGGCAAATTAGACTGACTTTAACGGGGATTACGGCTCAAATACACAGTTTACAAGAAAAGTTGGGGTTAAGCACCAACCAAGCTTACGTTTCTTCGGCTTTGAGTGCCGATCCAATTCTGATCAACTTGCGATCGCAAATTTATCAAACAGAGGGGCAAATTGCACTGCTCAAGAAAAGAGGCGCAAAACCCGAATACCCGGAAAGGGATCAGTTACAGCGCAATCTAGACGTTTTTAATCAACAACTCCAGCAGCGTGCAGTTGAGGTGGTGGGTGGTGGCGGTAAAGCAGCACCTCTTGCCAGTAACGTTACGGGTATCCGCAACCAAAGCAGTTTAGATCCCGCACGCCAGCAGTTGGCAAATCAACTAGTAGCTTTGCAAACCCAGCAAGAAACACTGCAAAAACAACTCGTTGACTTGGAAAAAGAAGATGCGCGATTGCGTCAAGATTATTCTCAAGTACCTAACAAGCAGCTACAGAGATCGCGCTTAGAACAGCAGGTTCTCCTCAAAAGAACGATTTTTGACCAAATGCAGGCTAAGCTGACTGATGCTAGGACAGCAGAAGCAGAAACAGTCAGTAGTCTCAGCATTGCTAGAGTACCCCTGGTCATTGTTGCAGGCCGACCTCCTTTGGGTGTACCTCTAACTTTAGGTGTTGGTGTTTTACTAGGCTTATTGGTTGGTGGCGGCGTCATATTTCTTTTGGGCTCGCTGGAAGGAAGTTTCAAAACCAAGGAAGATATTCGCAACAGTCTCAAACAGAGGGAAGTCCCACTACTTGGCGAATTACCTTTGCTACCAGTTGATAATTTGTTTCCTGGTGCATTGCCTGTTTTACTTTCAGCAGACTCTCTCTATTTGGAGTTTTATGAAAAGTTCCGCAGTAATTTGCGGCGGATTGGTACTAGAAGCCTCAAGGTTGTGATGATTGCCAGCACGAGTAGTTCTGAAGGAAAGACAACGACTGCTTATAACTTGGGTATAGCTTGTGCACGCGCGGGGAAAAGAACCTTGATTATTGAAACAGATTTGCGATCGC
Organism: uncultured Scytonema sp.; assembly: GCA_937873135.1. GTDB lineage: Bacteria > Cyanobacteriota > Cyanobacteriia > Cyanobacteriales > Nostocaceae > Rhizonema. The sequence continues at coordinate 34,036 of CALMVQ010000100.1, forward strand.
CCTCTTATTCTTCATCACTTAGAGTCACTCCAGATCTTGATGCTACCGTTGAACCCCTGCGTTATTACGCCAGCTTGAGCGATTGTGTCCGCTTAGTTCCTGATGTAGAGAATTTATACATTATTCCCAGTCCAGGCCCCGTACGTCAATCGGCTGCTGTACTTGAATCTAGCGAAATGCGACGGCTGATAGAGGATGCCCGCGAGCGCTTTGACATTGTGATTTTAGATACTCATCCTCTAGGCTTATCAAATGATGCTTTGTTAATCCAACCCTACAGCGACGGTATTGTACTCTTAGCGCGACCAAATTATACACAAGAAAACGTGTTTGTCGAAGCAATCGATCAAATGGTCGAAGCTGAACTCGGACTGTTGGGAGGCGTGATCAATTGTGCTGATATTACAGTTTCTTTAGCTCCATCTGTTGTCGATTTACCAGGCTCTCCCCCTGAAGAACAACTATCAGCTAGGGCGAGGAGAAACTAATATTATCATACAAGTAATTTTTTGTTTTTACTTTGCCACTATTAAGTAGAGTCGTTGAGCAAAGATGATGTTTAAAAAGTAAAAAGTAAAAAGTAAAAAGTAAAAAGAGAATCCCCATAATTAAA
>CALMVQ010000101.1:0-1716 GCA_937873135.1 uncultured Scytonema sp.
ACTCCCCCTGCTTCCCCTACTCCCCATCGCTCCATTGATTGCGAATCTCTTTTGCAGTTTTTTGTAGCTTCTGAAAATAATCACTTTCAGCAATTTCCGCAACTTGGGTTATTACTTTTGAGGAGTCAATTTCTACTTGAAGCTGCTGCAACTGCTCGGATAATTGCTGTTCGCGATGCCTGCGGTGTGCTTCGCGATCGTATACTTCTCGCACCATTTTTTGAAACACACGTCCAAGTTGCCCTAGTTCATCGGTACGTTGTGCGATTTGGCTTAACCCTTCGCGTTCAAGTTTTCTGACTTCGGTGACGCTAAGGTGATCTAAAGTAATTGTTTGGGCAAGTTGAGCTATTGGTTTTAAAGGTTGAATCACTCTCCACTTAAGTAAATAGTTAATGAACACAATGACTAATGCAAAAATGCCAATAAATATGCTGAGGAATAGAAAAAGCGCTTGACGAGCGTTGGTAAATACTTTACTTGCAGGTATATAGATAATCTGAGTGCCGATAATTTGATTCAGCTTCCAGCCATAACCGTTTTGAGTACCATATTTTCGCACATGACTTTTTGGTGCAAGCTGCGGTTTACCGTGACACACCAGACAGCTTGAGTTTGTTACAACTAATGGTTGAGCGTTATAAAATAATCGTTCTCCAGCTTGAGCGCGAAAACCAGATAAAGTTTTGAGAGTGCGATCGCTCTCAAACTGCTCAATTAATTTTGCCTCGAATCGATCAACTTGGTCAGCCAAATTTGTCGGATTCAGTGTTGCATCTTTATAAATAAAATCTTTGTATTTCCAAGTTTGTTTGAGCGTGTCAAATACTTGCCTTGCTGCCAAGCTGGGTATAGTTTCCGGAATAAACTGAGTTTTGGGATCGGCTATTTGAGCAATCAGCGGCGCAATCTTCTTACTCGTATAACTTTTTACTGCATTGACCATCTGTATAGCTATTTGTCCTCGATGACTCATTTCCATTTCGGCTTTTTGCTCTAGAGCGTTAGACAATGCCAATCCCCCTAGGGCAATTCCAGCAATAAAAATTAGTGACAGAAGTAACGTAAATTGAGACGCAAGTTTAAGACGACGTAGCATTTCTCTAATTTCTATCAACGGTCTTGTTTACTCATATATCTGAGCCACCTTAACTCGATCAGATTTTCCTCAATTTCAAGCTGCAACCATCATATGAGCGTAAGTTCTAATCTAAAATCTAAAGCCTCCAACTAAAGTTGGAGTCACTTTGATGGATAAAAAGCAAGTTGCAAACCCAACGTTTTTCCGATGTACAGCTAAAAGCAAAATTCCTATTATGAACACATCGAAAGCAAACAAACGCAGCAGACACAACCAAGAATGGCGATAAACCAGTTGAAGAAGGCAGAAGGCAGGAGGCAGAGGGCAGAAGGCAATTGGATGGGGATTCAGACCCCATCCAATTGAAGACCACCAAATCTGCGATTTTGGTGGGGGACTTAAACCCGCTTTGGGCAAGGCATAAGGGCTTTGCTAAAAACTTTATTCTTTCCTTCTGCCCTCTGCCCTCTGCCCTCTGCCTTGCCCGGAGGGCTGTTAAAACACGCTGCGAATCACAAAACTAGACAACAACGGAGAAAAACAATGACTAACGAAATCAACAACATCAATGCAGTTGAACTATCTTCAGATGAACTCGACACCGTAGCAGGTGGTTTAGCAATCAGTTTCGGTGA
>CALMVQ010000101.1:1816-3904 GCA_937873135.1 uncultured Scytonema sp.
TTCTTTGACCAATTTCCAAGCAATCTTTAGCTCGGCTGGACAAGGAATTGCGATCGGTTAAGAAGTCTGACTGAAACTTAAGCAGAGACTGTTCGTGAAATGAAACAGTCTCTGCTTTCACTTTTAGAGGAGTTATATCATGTTCGCATCAATATAAAAATTCTCGCTTTAGTCACATACACTCATTCCCTCACGTCGCCACTGGCACCCCTCTCCCAATCTTGGGAGAGGGGAAGGGGGAGAGGGCGAGAGTGTATGGGATTTGATTGAGAACGGCTATATTTATCATCAACGCAAAACCCCACCCCAGTAAAGCTGTGCTTTACGTCCCCTCCCCGCTTGCGGGGAGGGGATAAAGGGGTGGGGTTTTATGCAACATGAATGATAACTAATTAACCGAACTTGATATTACCTCTCCATCTGCATAAGTACGGCTCTACTAGAAATAGTGTAATTTTAGAAATCATTAATTAGTTTAATGGCATCTACTAATCTGTTTAGGAACGAAAATCAAATAATATGCGATTAGTTGCAAACGGGAAAGGAGAAAATAATGTCTAATGAAATAGATGTAAATAATACTCCGGTGGAATTATCTGAAGAAGAACTAGAAGGCATTGCGGGGGGAATCAATATTTTATTCTCTGGGTCGATGTTTGAAAAAAGTGATATATTTTCAGCGCACCGAAGAGGTTCAAAGCGAAGAAGTATGGGAACAAGTTCTATTTTCAAATCTTCTCAAACATTTTCTTCGGCTTTTCAAGTGATTGGTTTAGATTTGAATTCTCCAAACGATATAATGAGCTTTTTTAGCGGATTAGCCAAACTTTTTAATAGAAAGTAATGAAAATTTTGCATTGTGAATTCTCATACTCAAGCTATTTGAAAATTATTTGTTCTCCCAGACATTATTCTTTTAGGGAGTTTATTTATCAATGACACAAGTTCTATTGAAGGAACTTAGCAATCAAGATATAGACTGGATGTTGGCAACCGGACATCAAGTTGAAGTTGAGCCAGGAACTGTTGTGATTCAGCAAGGTCAACCGCTAGATGCGCTGTACATTCTTTTAGATGGTGCGTTGACAGTTTCGCTGACTCAGAGTAAGGCAAATCCGCTAGGTCGAGCTTTTGCAGCGCTTGAAGGTGGTACTCTGCCGGGACGAGAAATTGCTCGATTATCGAGTGGAGAGATGGTAGGAGAAATTCCTTTTGTAGAAACTTACTTACCATCTACTACGGTTTGTGCGACAACCAAATCTTTAATTTTGACAATTGAGCGATCGCATCTATTACAAAAGTTGCAACAAGACCTCAATTTTGCCGCGCACCTGACAAGAGCAAGTGCAGTGCTGTTAGCAAATCGGCTAGAACTTTTGATGAATCAACTCGGAGGCAGTACGGTTGTATTGAGCCAACCGCAACTACGAGAAGCGTTGATTATATTTGCAGAGTTACACGATAGCGATATTGAGTGGTTGATTGCTGCGGGAAGAGTCCAACAAATTGCCGCTGATACGGTGTTGATTCGCAGTGGTAGACCAATTGAAGCACTACATATTTTACTTGATGGTGCGATCGCCTTGAACGCAGCCACAGAAGACTGCAATCCATTAACGCGAGCTTTTTCTAATTTAGAGGACACTCAACCATCAGAACAAGAATTTGCGCGGTTATCCCGTGGTGATATTATTGGTGAAACTCCCTTTATTGAAGCACAACCGCCGGCAGTGACAGTTAAAGCGCTGCGAAATTCGCGGGTGCTGTCAATTCCTCGCTGGCGTTTATCAGCCAAACTGCTACATGATGTTGGGTTTGCAGTTCGATTTTATCGCGTGCTGTCTATTTTGTTAGCCGATAAACAACAAGCGATCGTTCAACGTCTTGGGTATGGCAGGTTAACTTACAGTAGCGGACAATCTTTAGAAAAATCTTACGCTAACGAACTTAATACCCATTTTCTCACACAAGTTGCACTAGCGGGGGCACGATTTGAATGGATGCTCAAAAGAATCGGAATTGATTGAAACACCAATAATATCATGTTCTGTTGAACACTTATAATAAGGCTCGTAGTTGCGCTTCAGC
>CALMVQ010000102.1 GCA_937873135.1 uncultured Scytonema sp.
CGTTCGCGCAGCGTCTGGTGCTACTGAGAAGAGAAGGCGTTGGCGGAGCCAATTTATGACGACCAAAAGGGTTATTTCGAGGGTCTCATCTAGTTCATCCACGACGTAGATGCAGGCTTTGGTGGACTGTGCGTTAAGTGATGTAGTCGTTAAGACTGCCGTCGTTACAATCATTCCAGACGAGAAAAGTTCCCGCCACAAAAATTTATTGACACGCTTCTTGAGACAAATTTTCCATAATTTCAGCAATAGCGTGTGCAGCCTGGATACTTTTATTATGCGTTTTTTTTCGGATTTTCCTTACCGCATTTATCTGCTAAACCGATGCGGGAGTTTAGTGGTATGAGCATCATTTTGCCCACTCAACAGCATTACTATTCCAAGCTTGAAGCCCTTCGGTGGCACCCTTGAGCATATGTTTGAGGCAATAGCTTAATTACTGGAGTTGGGGTGGTAGTTGGAGATCTCTTGAAAGTAAATTAGTTACCGATAGTGACGCGCTGTCCTGTAAAGGTGAATGTGAAAGGCTCACCTTGACCAACTGGAACATTATCATCTAAGGGATTTTCGGTTAAGTTGAAAGTCCGAATCTCAAATGTCCCTTGTACAGTTTGAGTCTGTGAATCAAATGTTGCACTATAATCGGCTCGAGCAGTCGTAACGGACAGTGTGCTTTGTGGATCAGGGAAGTTGAAATTAAGTGACTTGGCAGTAAAATCTCCCGTTTTGGTACATTCCCAAACGCCTTGTCCATCGGTGAAACGATTGTTAGGGAACGATTGAGCGGCAGGAGGTACACCCTGAGTACCACCTTGGTTTGAGTCCGTGACAAAAAAGTTGCCGTCTTCAGTCAGTGTGATCACTCTACGTCCGACAAAATCGCCATTAAGAAAAGTTTGGGCGATGTATGTACCTACTAAGCTACGACAACGCGTTTGGTGAGGATTTACGTTTGCTACGGATTGAGCCTTTACCAGAAGCACAGGAAAGATACTTGGAACGATGAATGTTAACAAGGCGCAAATTGTCAATACAATAAAAGTTTTACGATTTATCATGACTGTCTCTGTGTTAGCAATTTTCTACACTTATACCATTTCACGCTCACACTTGATACAAATGATGGTTTCTAAGGGACTTCCAAAAAATAAATTATTCCAAAAAAAACAAGAGGCAGTAGCTATTCAATAAAGATCTAGAAAACGCCATTCTAGTATTTGATTTACCCAAGCCATTACTTTATGCTCTGGATCGTATTTGTAAATCTTTTGGCAAATTTCCGTAAAGGTTTATGCTTGTGCTTCGTGATAAATATCTTCAAAATCAGGAAGATTCTGACAATTAGTTCTGTCTTATCAGGCTACACAGTTACAAGCGTTCACGTTCGCGGAGCGTTCCGAAGGGAAGTGTGCCGTAGGTATCGCTCTGCACATCTATAGCGATTCTCAGTTGTGTCTCATAGATTATCGCCCTCTCAAGAAAGCCCCTCTCCCAAAATTGGGAGAGGGGTGCATGATAAAATCGGTGAGAAATTATGTATGTGGTCTAAACGAGAAGTACTCTAATGGCGTTAGTACCAAACTAACCTCTAAGTTAAAATAGGAATTAAGCACCGAAAGAATTAATATAGCTTCGCTAAAATAAAACCACCTGCTGTCACAATATGAACTATGACCTACACCCCACCCAAGCTTCTCACTTTAGAGCAATTTATAGCCGAGTATGGGGATAATCCCCGTTACGAACTTATAGACGGAGAATTACGTGACATGGAACCAACTGGTCCTCATGAAGAAGTTTCAGGAAATATTGCTGGTAGAATTTATGCTGAAATTCTGGCTCTTGCGTACTTAACGTGCTAAAATATTAATATATTTTTTAAAAATGCT